>NZ_NFLD01000011.1:0-61282 GCF_002160725.1 Massilimicrobiota sp. An142
GGGGGGGGGTACAAAATACCGCAATATCATCAGAAAGGAGGATGCTATCGAGAGAGGATAGTATCCTCTTTACATTTGGAAAGAAAAGAGGTGAGTGCTTGTAGCATTCACCGTGATGTTTATGAATAAGAAGTTTGCTACATATGAATACGTATCAGGAATGGCAAATAAATTTGCAGCACTAGGCATGAATGTTATAGGAAATGCAATAAGAATAGGTATACGTAAGGATGGAGCCGATAAGGCTGTTATTTTCATATTTGGTTCGCATAACAATGGTGCTTTTGCTGCTCTTGTAGAGGTTAGCTGGAATGATTCTAGCATAAGCTATGATGTAAGCAACATAGTAGGCACTTGCAATGTAAGATATACAGAAATGCAGAAAGAACATGTCATTGTTGATATTGTAACAAGCATTTATGGATGTGCATATGTTATGTGTACTAATGCATTCTATGCAAGCTTCTTAGGAGTAAGTTAATGCTACATGCGATCGCATGGGAATTAAATTAGCAAGAAAAGAATATGTAGATAAAGAAACGAATTATTCACAAGTATATAATGACTGGGGATTAAAAGGATCTGTCAAGAAATGTAAAGGGATGACGATTGTTCACATCGAAGGAACTTTGAATAATAATACATCTTCTTCAGACAACAGGCATCCAGTCATTATATTTGACAATTCTCTTGTAAATTGTCCTCACGAAATAGGATATAGAATTGTGGATGTGAATGGTGGTCAATTCGGGTATGCCTATCTAGCTGGAAATCTGGTAAAGATAATTCCGGATGAAGGGAGTACATTAAATAGAGGAACCACAATAAATCTTACATTCATCTATTAATAATTTCTTTCCAAACGATAGCAAATTAATTTATGAATTCAATTAAAAACAACCTTCGAAAAATCGTCGGGGGGGGGGGTCAGAATTCTGGCCAGAAATACAACTTTATCAAAATCATGCTGGAAGGAGGTTGCTGTCATTTAGAAGCAACTTCTATAACAGAAAGAGAGGTGAACGCTTATTAGCGTTTGCCGAAGGTGATGCGTTATGAAAGCAAAACTTGTGGATTTTGATCATTACGAACAAGCTATGTATAAGAAAGTAAATTTTCTTAATTTGAATAAGGATAACATTAACGACAATTATCCAGATGGTCATAGCATGGCCAAGTATTCCATGGGTATGTTTTTAGATCCAGATACAAACATTGCATATATTGGATTTTATATCTCGTGGGTAGTCCTTCAATTTAGAATCGAATCAACAAACACTGTTAATTGGAGAATGAAATTTGGAGGGAATGCCTGGTCACAATGGACCAATATATAACGTATCGCTAAAACGCTATAAGCATATTTATGCCAGTTAAACTTACAACAAAACAGTATGTGGATAATCAGCTGTTGAATAAGCTTAATTTTATTACATTGACTGAAGATAATATTGATGACAATTATCCTGACAGTCATGCAATGAATAAATACAGTCTAGGAATGTTTATAGATTCAAAAGGAACTGGATATATAGGATTCTATATATCGTGGATTGCATTTCAGATAAGAGTCAACACAGGCGAAACGACAAAATGTCGTTTCAAGTATGGAGGATCTCCTTGGACTGAATGGTATTCTCTTTTTTAATCTGCTTCTCTTTCTGTGACAGCGAAGGAAATGGGACAAACAAGTATTAAAATACCCAACTGGAAAAGTTTATATAATCCCAATCTGTTAATGAATTCTGATTATAGATCAGGAATTATTAATCAAAAAGGTATTACATCTCTTGATAAAAGTGATGGAAGTACAGAATTAGGTATAGATGGTTGGATTCTATATGGCATTAACATTGCTGTTGGATCTAATTATGTTACTTTTGCCAATAGAACAAGTGCTAATCATACTGTACAACAGCCCCTTG
The DNA here is from genome assembly GCF_002160725.1 of Massilimicrobiota sp. An142. NCBI lineage: Bacteria > Bacillati > Bacillota > Erysipelotrichia > Erysipelotrichales > Erysipelotrichaceae > Massiliimicrobium > Massilimicrobiota sp. An142. The sequence goes on from NZ_NFLD01000011.1 coordinate 1,926, forward strand.
ATATTAAAGGCTTAAAGGCAGGAGATAAGGTTACATTCTATGCATCTTGTTTTAATATTACAGGAAATGTATATATTTACATGACAGGATTGGATGCACAAAAGAAAAAGTTGATTAATGGAGATAATGAATTTACATTTACATTAACTTCAGCTCTGGAAAGATTTTATATAGAATTAGCTCCAAACGCAGTTGTTTCTTTTAATTGCAAGAAACTAGAGATAGGTGAACATTTCACAGGTATGCCAGCATGGAATTATGTTTTAGAATTTGCAAAATGTTGGAATAGGTTTAGAGCATATAGAGGTACTAAAGATAACGTTATTACTATAACAATATCAGACAAAAACGGAACATTCATTCTGCCGTTTGATGTAAAAGACATGGTTAAAAGACCAACGGTAACTAAAAATGATATTTGGACTGTTTCAGGTGGTGTATATGCAGAGGCAGACACACATTCAGTGTATGACAATAGTGTTATCTTTCATTGTACTACTAAAGAAGCTATTTTACAGGTATATTTTAATACCAATGATAGTTATATATATGTTGATGCCTATGATTATTAGTTCTCATGCACTTTATTATTAATAGAGTGCTTTTTGTTTTGAAGGAGGTGAGAATATGGAGTTAAAAGATACTATTGAAATGATGAACAGTAATGATTATAAAGAGAGATTTAAAGCTGAGTATCAACAAACAAAAATTAGATATGATAAGCTAGATGCAATGACAGTTAAGTACGAAGCAGGTACATTATCATTTACACCAACGTGTTCATTAGAACTATTGAAAGATCAAAAGAAACACATGGGTAATTATATTCGTTGTTTAAAAATCAGAGCTGAAATTGAAGGAATAGAATTATAGAGAAGGTGGAGGTATATGAAGAAAATGAATTACATGGATACATACAATGCCATTGTTGGTGGTATTGTAGCAGTTTTATCGTTTGTGTTTGGCGAACATTGGATTTTGTTCGCTATTTTCTTGCTTTTCAATATCGCAGACTGGCTAACAGGATGGATGAAATCCAGAATGGCAGGAAAAGAAAATTCTGTTAAAGGTTGGCAAGGTGTATTAAAGAAACTAGGGTACTGGTTAATGATTCTAGTTGCCTTTGCAGCAAGTGCTGTCTTTATCGAGATTGGAAATACCTTAGGAATGGACTTAGGTGTTACAACGCTTTTAGGTTACTTTGTACTAGCTTCGTTATTGGTTAATGAATTAAGAAGTATTTTAGAAAACTTTGTTGAGGCAGGATACAACGTCCCAACAGTATTGGTTAAAGGGTTAGAGGTTGCTGATAAAGTTGTTAATCAGGATGAACAGGAGTAGTCATTCGACTGCTCTTTTAAATTAGAAATGAATATTATAAAAATAGGAGGAAAATTTTATGGCTGAAAATTACGAATTCATTGAAGAAGAAGTTGAATTTGATGAAGAGCTTTATCATCAGAACATGCAGGAAAATGACTTCTCAGCATGGGATGATGAAATTGGTAAAGGAGATGATCAATAATGGCTAAAACTATTACATGGACTAAAATGCTTGTACCAAGTTCAAAATATGATATTAAATGTCCTTACTCGATGAATCCTAGTGCAGTAACACGTCATGATACTGCCAATGATGCATCTGCAATGTCAGAAATTTCATACATGATTGGTAATAGTCTTGAAGTTTCTTATCACGTTGCTGTAGATGATTACAGAGCTGTTCAGGGGTTGCCTTTTAATAGAAATGGTTGGCATGCTGGTGATGGTTCTAAAGCTACTGGAGGTAATAGAACTTCAATTGGAGTAGAAACTTGTTACTCAAAATCAGGAGGAGATAGATACGTAAAGGCATGCGATAATGCATTAACAGTTATTGCTAAGATCTGTCATGATGAAAGTATTCCAGTAACTCGTGTTTTCTATCATAAGCATTGGAGTGGAAAGAACTGCCCTCACAGATTAATTTCTCAAGGAGTTAGTGAATCTGAATATAGAACATTGGTACAAAACAGATACAATGAAATGTATGGTGGTGGGAATGTAGTCAATACAAGCAAGCCATCTACTTCTGCATCAGGATTAAAACACAAGGTAGGTGAAACTGTATCATTCAAAGGACTTGCCACTTCATCTACTGCAAGTTCACATACAACTAATATTGCAGTAAAGAAAGGTAAGATTACAAGAATTGTATCAGGAGCTAAATATCCTTACTTGATTAATGGTGGTACTGGATGGGTAAATGATTCATTAATTACTTCTGGATCATCGTCAAGTACTAGCTCATCTTCTACTTCATATTACAAAAAATATACTGGAAACAGTACATCATTGGATACTATTCTTAAAGATATTGGAGTACCAAGTACATACTATGGTAATTGGGAAAAGAGAAAACCTTTAGCAAAAGCTAATGGAATTAGTAATTATTCTGGTACTGCAAGCCAAAATGAAAAATTAAAATCCTTAGCTAAGACTGGAAAGCTTAAAAAAGTAGGCTCTTCTAGCTCTAGTAGTAATGGATCATCTTCTTACTACAAGAAATACACAGGCAGCAGCAATTCATTAAATGCCATTTTTAAAGCTATTGGTGTTCCAAGCAGTTATTATGGCAGCTGGGAAAAACGTAAACCGGTGGCGAAAGCCAACGGTATTTCTAATTACACTGGTACTGCATCACAGAACGAAAAACTTAAATCACTTGCGAAATCTGGCAAACTCAAAAAGGCTTAAGATATGGTAAAATACATTTTTGTAAAGATAGAATATCTAGCTCCAACAGTGGATGGAAATCATATGGAATTATGGTTATACTCTCGTCCATTGTATGTTATCAAAGAGACACCAGATACTGTCATTGTTAGATACAATAATTCCGCATTTTATACCTACGAATTCGACAAGAAATATATAGAAAAAAGCCTCTAGCTATTATGGTTAGAGGTGTTTTTTTTGTGCTTTAAAAATTGTTTTATAAAAAAACTTCTAATCAATATTTGTTAGAAGTTTTTGACATGTTTTTGACAGACCTGAGAATGATATCGTAATATACTCATATAATACTTGAATATAAATTTGTTAATTATACAAAATGATGAGAGTATATTGTATTTATATTTTCTTTTATTCTAAATTGATTAACTAGATTAGTTCCATCTCTATCATCTTTAAGCCAATATCAACAGAGTTGTAAGCAGCACCTTTCATAAGCTGATCAGCCACAATCCATAAGCTTAAAGCATGATCATTATCTAAATCTCGACGGACACGCCCTACATGGACAAGTTCATCACCAATAAATAGAGTTGCCATAGGATAAATCTGATTTTCAATATCATCATAGAGTTCAACACCATGAGAATTTGATAATAATTCAAAGACTTTATCCATATCAATTGGTTTTTTTGTTTCGATATAAACAGATTCACTGTGTCCTCTTAATACGGGAACACGGACACAAGTGGCATTAACTTTAATATCTTTATTAAAGATTTTCTTTGTTTCATTCACCATTTTCATTTCCTCTTTTGTAAAATGATTATCTAAATCAAATTTATCCACTTGAGGAATACAGTTGAAAGCAATTGGATAATGTTTTTTATCAGAAGCACAAGGTAATGTTTTGGCTACAGGTTCTTTACCATCTAAGACTTCTTGAGACTGACGATATAATTCTTCCATTCCAGCAACACCAGCACCTGAAACAGCCTGATAAGTAGACACAATAATTCTTTCAATATCAAAATATTCATTTAAACGATTTAAAGCACTGACCATTTGAATCGTTGTACAGTTTGGATTAGCAATAATCCCTTTATGTTCTTTTAATGCATAGGCATTGACTTCTGGAACAACTAATGGAACATCAGGATCCATTCTAAAATGAGAAGTATTATCAATATTGATACAACCAGCTTGAACAGCGTAAGGCATATATTTTTCAGAAATACTTCCACCAGCACTCCAGAAAGCAACGTCAATACCTTCAAATGAATTTTCAGTTAATTCTTCAACAACAAATTCATGTCCTTCATATTCAATCACTTTTCCAGCACTTCTTGAAGAAGCTAATAATTTTAAACTTTCAAATGGGAAGTGAAACTGAAAAATACATCTTAACATTTCTCTACCCACTGCACCAGTAGCTCCTACAATTGCAACTTTATATTTTTTCATTTTTATAGTCCTCCTAACCTAAGAATGCTTCATGTAATAAAACCTGTGCTCTTTTGACATCATCTCGATCAATATAACAAGAAATATTAATTTCACTACAAGAAGTCATTTCCACATTAATATCATGACTCATGAGTGTATTATAAACTTTCTGGAACATTCCTTTATTATTTTTAATACCAACACCAATGACAGCCACTTTTCCAATATTTCCTCGCACAATCGTTTTTTTAGCCTGCAATGTTTCTTTTAAATCATTAATGACTTCAACGACAGCAGGAACATCTTTATCATTAATGATTAAAGAAATATCCATTCTACCGCCACCGACTAATGCCTGACTGAAGACATTGACATTGACATTAGCATCAGCAATTTTTTCAAAGAGTTCACCAGCACCATTGACTTTGGCATCAACACCAACGAGAGTAATTCTCGCTTCATTTTGTGAACCAGTAATTCCAGATATAATGAATTGATTTAAATGATCTTTCATAATTTTTTCATCTCCTAACACATATGTTCCTTGACTTTCATCGAAAGAACTTCTTGCATGAATCACAATATCATGTTTGGCAGCCAATTGTACACAACGATGATTGAGAACTTTAGCGCCATTTTTAGAAAGTTCCAGCATTTCTGAATAACTGATATAATTTAATTTCATCGCATCAGGAACAATACGAGGATCAGCTGTATAAATACCGTTAACATCACTATATATTTCAACTTCATTGGCATCTATTGCAACACCAATAGCAACGGCAGATAAGTCACTGCCACCACGACCTAAAGTGGTAATTTTTCCATTTTGAGAATATCCCTGAAATCCTGGACAAATCACAATATCAGCATTTTTAAGTTTATCTAAAATATGTTTTCCTTCTACAGTTGTAATCGTTGCATTTTGATGATGTGAATCTGTCAAAATACCCAGTTCTCCGTTTGTTACCGTATCTACAACATAGCCTTTTTTAGCCAGTTCACTTTTAACAACAAGTGTTGAAATCGTTTCTCCAATACTTGTTAAACGATCAATTTCTTCATCTGTCAATTGATCTGTATGAACAATGGATAGAAGGGTATCTGTTGCATAGGGATCATCATAGCGCCCCATCGCACTGACCACAGCAACAACTTTGTTGCCTTTATCGTGTTCACGAATAATATTTTTATACATATGTTCACGTGTTTCAATACTACGTGTTGAGGTTCCACCAAATTTTTGAACAATTATTTTCATGTTATTTTAACCCCTTACTTTCAATAAATTATAGGTTTCATCTTGAAGTTGTTGTTTTAACTCATTCAGTTCAATAGGATTTGTAATGTAGATATGATCATGATCTTGAGAATAATACATTTCATAGTCAATATCTAGAGGATGATCACATCTGATATAATATTTAGAATATGTAATTGGATAAATCTCTTCTACATATTGATATTGATGTTGCCATATTGTTGGTTGATGTGTTTTGATGATATCACTCACAACAGCACTGGCAGTGACATAACGCCCAGCACCTTTACCATAGAAAATCACATTTTCTAAATAATTACAAGTGATTTCTACTACATTATATGCTTGATTCACATTCGCAACAATGTCTTTTATACCAATTAAGGTAGGAGAAACATCAATTCCATAACCATGATCAAGTTTTTTAGCCTGTGCAATCAATTTAATACGGTATCCTAATTTTTTAGCATAGTCTATATCTTTCTTTGTGACTTTTCGAATACCTGTACATTGAATCTTATTGAAATCAAAGAAAATCTCAAAAGCATTCATAGTTAAAATACAAATCTTATGTGCAGCATCAATCCCATCTAAATCCAAGCTGGCATCGGCTTCTACATATCCTAAGCCATCAGCTATTGTGAGAGCTTCCTGAAAATCCAAATTATCTGTTTCCATTAATGTTAAAATGAAATTTGTTGTTCCATTTAAGATACCTTCGATTTTCTCAATCTCATTAGCAATTAAATCTTCTTTAGCCGGAACAACGACAGGAATACCACCACCCACAGCAGCTTCATAATAGATTTTAGCATGATATTTGGCTGCAGTTTCAAAGATTTCCTGACCATCATGTGCAATCAATGCTTTGTTTGCCGTGACAACATGTTTCCCTTTTTTTAAGGCTTCTAAAATGATTGTTTTAGCAATTGTTGTTCCACCAATTAATTCTACCACAACATCAACTTCATCATCATTTAAAACATCATGAAAATCTTGTGTATAGATGATACCATCTGGTAAAGTCACTTCATTTAAAGCACAGCCATATTTAACTGTCACTTCTTCATGAATGTGCTTTTCTAATCTTTCTTTTTGTTGTGTTAAGATTTCTACAACGCCAAACCCAACAGTTCCTAGACCAATAACACCAATTTTCATATGATACCCCCTCTAAATAAAAAATCTCATTCTTCATGAGATATGGTTTTCTTTGACAACAATCTAGACACTCTCATATGATCGGCTATGATATATTCATGTTTATAAATCCGCATGAAAATGTCCTCCTTTGTTATTGCATTGATAATATCATTTTTGTATACATTTGTCAATTTATGAATAAATAATTTTGAAATAAGCGAAAAAAGATGCTTTATTTTTATTAAAAATAAAATTATTTTTCAATATCTAAAATACACTTAGACAATTGTGAAACAATTGTCTTGGCATGTTTTTGAACTGGTAAGGGAGCATAATCAAAAGAATAACTATGTTGAATGGCATCTAACATAGGTAAATCATTATAGTTATCTCCAATTCCATAAATATGATCATGTGATAAGTGGAAATATTTTTCAATGATTTGAATACCTTTTCCTTTTGAACAGCCTTTCATTGCTAAATCTATATGTTGATTATTTTGAAAAGCTTCAATTTGATGACCGTATTTGTCAATAATGAGATGTGTCATCTTTTGAGCCAGGTCTAATTCATGATCTTGATAGTGAAATGAAAAAGCCTGAATATGTGTAAAAGGAAGCTCATTGAAAGAATGAATTTCATGATCAAAAATATGATCTTGAAATTTTGTATTAAGATGATATGTCACATCATTATGAACAATCGACATATTTTGTTTGCCAGTAAATTCATAGATGTCTTTAACTAAAGATATAGGAATCTGACTTTCAAAAATAGGTTCATAGTCCTTATTTAAAATGAGTCCCCCACTTAATAAAATAAAAAAATCATACTGAATATCATAAGGTTTTGAAGGACGTAAAATACCACTCAAACTTCGCCCAGAACAAATACCAAACAGATGTCCATGTTTTTGAAATTCATGAATAGCTTTAACATCTTCATCTTTCATATGATCTTCAAACCATAATGTATTATCAAAATCACTAGCAAGCAATTTCATACTTTCACCCCAAATCTTATTATAGGGGAATTCATATTGAAATACAAAGAGATTATATATATTTTTTTGACAAAAATGCTTGTTTGTGACGTAACGTTATGAATTATAATAAAAGCAGGAGGGATGGAAAATGAATAATCACAAATATATGACAGTTGGAGAACTCGCAAAGAAGATGGGAACAACTGTTCGCACATTACAGTTTTATGATCAAAAAGGATTGTTACATCCTAGCAGTGAAAGTGAAGGAGGCCGACGTCTTTATACTTATCAGGATATGATTTTACTTCATCAGATTCAATCTTTAAAATCATTAGGTTTTACTTTAGATGATATTAAAAATAGGATAGAAGTTTTAGATACACCTCAAAAAGTAGAACATGCGCTTCATCAACAGGAAGTCATGATTGAAGAAAAAATCAAACAGCTTCAAAATACATTATCAGCCATTAAAGCCTTAAAGATTGAAGTCAATCAAATGCAGACGGTTGATTTTAAAAAATATGCAGATATCATTGTGAATCTTCAAATGGATAATGAGTATTATTGGTTAATTAAACATTTTGATAATGAAACATTGGAACATATTCGTCAACAGTTTGATAAAGATAGTGGTCAGGAATTTATTCAACGTTTTCATCAGCTCAATGAAGACATCTTAAAGCTGAAGGCAAAACATCTTCCTCCAGAAGATGAACAGGTCCAGCAGATGACTGGTCGGTTTTGGAATTTGATTATGGAATTTACGCAAGGGGATATGAGTTTATTACCACGTTTAATGAAATTTGATCATTTAACTGATGCCCAAAATCAGGAATGGATTCAAAAACAAAATGAAGTCAATGATTATTTGAAACCAGCATTAGAAATTTATTTTCAAAAATTAGGATATAATCCATTTGAGGGGGAATGATGATGGATACGATTATGCACGTTTCACATTTGAAAAAGAAGTATCAGACACTTGAGGTTTTAAAGGATGTTAGTTTTGATGTGAAAAAAGGGGAAATCTTTGGCATATTAGGAATGAATGGTGCTGGAAAAACAACAATCTTAGAATGTCTGGAAGGATTTTTAAAATATGATGTGGGGCAGATTGAAATTCATGGTCAAATAGGCATTCAGCTTCAATCTTCAGCTTTACCCGCTTATATGAAAGTGAAAGAAGCTATGAAGTTGTTTTCAAAATGGAAGCATGCACAGTTAGATGAAGAAATAGTCAAGACATTAGGTATTGAAGAAATAGCTGATCAGACATATAGGGAACTTTCGACAGGACAGCAACGTCGTCTTCATCTGGCATTAGCTTTGATGGGACATCCTGATCTGCTTTTTCTAGATGAACCAACTGCAGGATTAGATGTCGCTGGACGTAGAGCCCTGCATGAAAATATTATCCAATGTCAAAAACAGGGAATGACGATTGTTTTGACGAGTCATGATATGAATGAAGTAGAAAGCTTATGTGATCGTATTGGGATCTTAAGGCAAGGAAAAATGGCTTTTATAGGAACAGTAGAAGAATTAGCGAAACAACTTGGACGATATTATTATATTAAGGTCAATAGTCAAGAAGGAGAAAAAGTTTATACGACACAACATATTCAACAGACATTAATGCAAATCTGTCAGGACTATCAAAAACAAGATCTCGATATTTTAGATATGACAGTCAATCGTGGGACTTTGGAACAGCATTTTTTAGAAGTCGCAAGGAGAAATGAAATATGAAAGCATTAGGTTATGGGATTTATTTACAATGGAAAATGGATATCCGTTCTCGTTCATTATTAATCACATGTTATTTAGTGCCATTACTCTTTTTCTTAATGATGGGAAGTGTTTTTACATCCATCATGCCTGAGTCTCAAGAAACATTGATGGCATCTATGACAGTCATGGGTGTTTCGATGGGGGCATATATTGGTTTACCACCATCTATTGCTGAAATTTATGGAACAGATATTAAGAAAATGTATATGGCCAATCATATACCTGAATATTTTGCAGTTTTGTCTTTGTTTTTATCAGCATTTATTCATTTAATGATGATGAGCAGTCTGATTTATATTTTATCTCCTCTTCTTTTTGATGCAACATGTCCTATTCATCCAATTTTATATTTTGTGATGTTGATATTATTTGTTTTGGTATCATTAAGTATAGCCTGTATTTTAGGATTGGCAGTTCATAATCAGGCCAAGCTGACTATGGTCAGTCAAATCATCTTTTTACCATCTATCATTTTATCTGGTATTATGTTTCCTGTTTCTTTATTACCTTCTTTTTTAGAAACCATTGGAAAACTTTGTCCAGCTACATGGGGTTATCTATTACTGATTGAACAACCTATACAATTATCAAACGTCTTTATTTTATGTATGATATTAATTGTTGCTTTAGTGATTTGTTATGCATTATTAAGATCAATTCGTTCTTCCTTTCGTCATCTGCCATGATATAATCAATACAGGAGGGTAGAATGATGATATTAGATTCAATTGATGATATTGATTTTATTGAGCCATTACGTTTAAATATGACAGATGTTTTCTATCGTGAAGATGATGGCTTGATTATGCTGGAAAGAGAAAGTCAGTCCATCATGATTTCTATGACTGATATAGACAAGTTCAAAAGATTATGGAGTCAATGCCATTTAGATCAATATCAATTATATAATGTCAAACAAAAAGAAGTTGTTGATTTACTGATCAATGAATATCATAAAAAAGATTATTTTGCCTGTTATCAGGCAGTTTATATGGCATCTCAGCCAATAGAATTCACAATCCCTGATCATGTTTCTATACGCTTGTTGACTCAGGATTATCTTGATGATGTTTATCATATTTATCATCATATGAGTGATCGAGATTATATAAAAGATCGTATTGAAAAGAAAGCATTATGGGGATTGTTTCATGATGGCCAGTTAGCTGGATTTATTGGTATGCATCGAGAAGGAAGCATGGGCATTTTAAAAATCAAAAAAGAATATCAAAGACGAGGTTATGGTTCTTTGTTGGAAAGCTATTTGATGAATGAATTACTGAAACAAAAGAAAGTCCCTTATTGTCAGGTTGTCGTAGGAAACGAGGCATCATTAGCTTTACAAAGAAAATTAAATATGACTTTATCAACAACTTATTCTTATTGGGTATTTGATGAATAGAGTATTGACTTACCTGATATGAGTCAATGGAATAGGGATGCATGTGCATCCCTTTTAAAACAAAGATATTAGAATTGTATATTCACAGGTTTTTCATATCTTTTTTATATAATATATATAATAAAAGTCTATTATATTTTTAAAGATAAGTAAGGAGCTCATCAATATGAAAAAGAAAACAAAAGGCATTATATTCATGATAGTTGTTGTGATAGCATTTATCGTTATATTTGATAATCAGCCAGTTGAAGTTAATAGAGAAATTCGTCATAATACAATCCATAAAAGGGAAAATATTAAATTGGTTATGGATAAGGCACTTGCCAATATGGATCGAGATGGTATAACAGTAACAGATGTCTATTATGATGGAATGGAAAGTCAGACATTTGAAAAGAATCTGATTCATGATGGGTATCAGGATGCTATAGTTGTTTATTTAGATTTTCATACAGGCTTTTTTCAGGCACCACCTGAATTTGGGAAAAATGCATCTGTGTCAGGATATAGATATGAATGTGTTCAAAATTCTCAAGGTGAATGGGTATTTTTTGGAAACGGATATAGATAAATATTGTGATGGGTATAAAAAAATGTACGATGTGTGTGTCGTACATTTTTTTGTATATTTCAATTGTATTAGTCTCCTACACCAAAATCAGTAGGATCACATAAAAAGTCATAGCGTGGATCATCTTGTAAATAGGCATAGTTTTGCATAAACCATTGAATTAAAGATTCATCTCTTTTGATAGGTGTCGAATTATTACGATAAATACTGATTGTTCCATAATCGAAATGATGAGTTAAAATATCCATATCTTTTTGAATCATTTCTTTTGTTTGTCCTTGAATACCAACCATCAGGCAAGGTGAATCAAAATATTTTTTTAATTCCTCAATGCTTGAAAAAGTCGCATTTTTATTGAGAACACGATTTCTAAAATCATCATCAAAAGATTCAACACCAATTTTTACAATCATATCAATACCAAAGAAATCTCTGATTTCCTGAATACGTTGATGATAAATCCAGTGACTTTCTACAAAGAGTGTGTGAATATTTTTATCATGAATAATTTGTTTAATCAGTGATAGTGTTGCTTGAGGTAATTCAAAAATACTGGCAGAGTCAATGATTTCTAAAACACCATATTCACCAGTGACATGACTTAAAACGTCCTGATTGATTTTGATCATTTCTTCTGTACATGTAGAATTATCTTCAATATAATCACAAAATGTGCATTTTGACCAGGCACATGGTCTGGCTTTTAAAAGAACGATTTCTCTTTTGTGCTTGTTTTCAATGCGGCTGTATCTTTCCATGCTATCCCCCATTTCTCATAAAGATGTCCTCTTTCAATAATCGCCTTTGTCAGACATACGGCAAAGAATTTATCCAAGTAATCAGTAAAAACTTGAACAAGCAAGATACTGAATACTAATGGTAATCCTAAGTGATGAAAGACAACGACAAAAGTGCTGCTGGCACCAGAAGTGATTCCGTTAAATAAACCAGCTGTAATGCAGGCACTCAATAATGATGTTGGAATACCAACTAATAATGAACCAATAGGTGTACGCCATCCCTTGAGCCATTTGCCATGATAGAGTAATCCAGCAAAGAAGCCTGTGAACAGTTGCACAGGAGCATAATAGAAGGAATACATATCAAAAGTGATTCCACTCGTTATACTTCCTAATACACCCGTTAACATGGCATATTTAGGACCTAAAAGTCCGGCCACCAATATGGTTCCAATAGAATCCATATAAAATGGAATAGAGAGTGTCATAGCAATGAATGCTCCCATAACATTGAAAACAATCCCCATGACAATAACCATTTGCATTTTTGTTTTCTTTTTCATATTTCATTTTCCTTTCTTCTAAAAAACAGTTAGAAGCCAGAAAAGAGATGGTGAGCCATCTCTTTTCCTTAGTTTTTTATACTGGGTTTGGCTCTCGAACCAGTGTATGAACTATATTTAGTATATAAAAGATAAATAAAAGTGTCAATATCATAACTACCTCTTTTATTAATGACAAAATAAAAAAAGAGAGTTTTATCTTCAATATTGAAAATAAGACTCTCTTATTGATTCTTTATTCAACGACAGGAACAAGACCAACAGCACGTATGATTTTTTGTCCGTCTTCACTTTGAATGAATTGGAAAAGATGTTGAATATTTTCATTTTGTTGGTTGATAGCTCCTCTAGTTGCCATCACAAATGGTCTTTGTAAAGAATATTGTCCATTTTGAATTGTTTCTTCACTGGCTTGAACACCATCAATAGATAGAGGTTTTACTGTTTCATCAATAACATCTAATGATACATAACCAATAGCCCCAGGAATAGATTGGACTTTCGCAATGATGGGACCAGTTTCATTGACTTCATTGGCATATTGACATTGTTCTTCAATATTCAATATTTCTTCAAAAGCACTACGTGTTCCAGAACCAGACTCACGCCCAATCACAACAATAGGAAGATCTTCTCCTCCAACTTCTTTCCAATTACGAATTTTTCCTTTATAAATATCTATTAACTGTTGAGTTGTTAAGTTATCGACTTTATTTTGTGTATCTGTCACAATCACAATCGCATCAATAGCTACAATATTTTCTGTTAAACCTTTTTCTTTTTCAGCATCTTTGAGATAACGAGAAGAATTACCAATATCAGCAGTTCCATTGAGAACAGCTTCAATCCCAGCACTTGAACCAGTGAACTGTGGTTCTAGTGATAATTCTGGATAATTTTCTTCAATGCCTTCTTTAATAGCATTGATCATTTTCTCCATAGATGTTGAACCATTTAAACTGATTTTTTGTGTTTCTATATCAGCATTGGCTGAAAATCCAAGAAATGCTAAACAAACCATAAAGACTATAACTAATATTCCAAACTTTTTCATTATTGATTCCATCCTTTATTTTTAATCACTCATACTTTAACAAATTTCTTGTAAACTATCGTTAATATTACATATATATTATGTTAAGTTTATGTAAAGTTTTAACACAAACTTAAAAAAATATTTACATTGAAGCCAAAGAAAGAACTTTTTAGAAAAACATGGAAAAAGTTTTGCCTTTTTTTGTCGTATCTTATATAATGTTTTTGGTTTAAAGGAGAGGGACTATGATTGGTGATACCCGTCTTTAGAGACTATCACTAGATTTTTTGGACTAAATTTAAAATCAAAATTTTAAGTAGCGAATAAACGTCGATTTTATCGATGTTTTTTTATGTTAAATTCTTTTATTTTTTTATAGTTTATGTTATAATAATAGTGATAGTGGTGATAGATTATTGGAGGTGCTTTATGGCTTATTTTCTTAAACAATCTCATTTAAAAGGACGTACTTATTTATCAATCGTTGAGAGTTTTTATTCTCCTGAAAAGCACGGGTCTGCTCATCGTACATACAAGTCTCTTGCCTCTGTTGAAACTTGGAAGAAAAAAGGTATTGATGATCCTGTTGCTCATTTTCAAAAAGAAGTTGATGAATTAAATGCTGCTCATAAAATTAAAAAAGAACTTCAAATATCTGATGAGTCTCCTGAAGTTTATCTTGGTTACTTCCCTTATGCCTCTCTTTTAAAATGTATGGACATAAAGAAGTATGTCGATTATTTAAATAATTCTAATAGCTTCACTTTTGATCTTTATGAACTTCTTTCTACACTCATCTTCGCTCGCTTAGTAAATCCTTGCAGTAAACGCAAGACTTTTCACGAAGTTCTTCCTAAACTTCATCAATCAGTTCATTATTCCTATGACCAACTTTTAAGCGGTTTAGGATATATCGGTAATGATTATGGAAAGTTTATTGAAATATTTAATGAACAATTAGATATGGTCTATAAAAAAGAAACTGATAAAACTTATTTTGATTGTACAAACTTCTATTTTGAAATTGATAAACAAGATGATTTCAGAAGAAAAGGACCATCTAAAGAAAGCCGTAAAGATCCAATAGTCGGTATGGGACTTCTACTTGATGCCAACCAGATTCCTATAGGCATGAAAATGTTTCCTGGGAATCAAAGTGAAAAGCCTATCATGAGAGATGTTGTAAATGATTTAAGAAATACATATCAAATAAATGGCAGAACAGTACATGTAGCTGATAAAGGTCTTAATTGTGCTGATAATATCGCTTTCGCCAAAGAAAATGGTGATGGTTATCTCTTTTCTAAATCCGTAAAGATACTTCCTGAAACTGAACAAACTTGGGTGACTATGGATAGTGATGATTGGGAAGAAGTGAGAGATAAAGAGGGACATCTCATTTACAAATACAAATCATGTGTTGATCAATTTCCTTACAACATCACTATTGATGAAAACACAGGGAAAAAGAAAATTTTGATGTTTAAAGAAAAAAGAGTACTTACTTATAACCCTAAGCTTGCTGCAAAGAAAAAGTATGAAATAGAAAAACAAGCTGAGAAAGCAAGAGAACTCTGTTATAGCCAAGCAAAACGTTCTGAATTTGGCGATCTAGGAAAATATGTTGATTTTATCAATGAAAAAGGAGGAAAAGCTAAAGCCAAAATAAATCAAGAAGCCATTGACAAAGAAAGAAAACTTGCAGGTTATAATCTTCTAGTGACTTCTGAAACAAAAATGAGTGAACGCGAAATATATGAGACCTATCATAATTTATGGAGAATAGAAGAATCATTTAAGATCATGAAAAGCGATCTCGATGCAAGGCCTGTATTTCTCCAAAAAGAAAGTACTATAAAAGGCCATTTCTTAATCTGTTATTTATCAGTTCTTCTAGAAAGATTACTACAATTCAAAGTATTCAATAAAGAGTTTAGTACATATGAAATCATGAAGTTCACACGTGAATTTAGACTAGTAAAAGGTGAAAGTAAATACATTAATATAACAACAAGTAGCAGATTTATAAAAGAATTTGCGAAGCTGTCTAAACTTCCATTAACTAACTACTACCTAACAGAGAGACAAATTAAACAAATATTAAATTATAAAATATAGAATTAAAAACAGGTCCCTAAAAATAGGGACCTAAATATTTTATAAAACTATCACTAGATTTTAATACCGGATACTAAAGTCAGGTACTTTAACAAATTTCTTGTAAACTATCGTTAATATTACATATATATTATGTTAAGTTTATGTAAAGTTTTAACATAAACTTAAAAAAATATTTACATTGAAGCCAAAGAAAGAACTTTTTAGAAAAACATGGAAAAAGTTTTG
Organism: Massilimicrobiota sp. An142; assembly: GCF_002160725.1. Taxonomy (NCBI): domain Bacteria; kingdom Bacillati; phylum Bacillota; class Erysipelotrichia; order Erysipelotrichales; family Erysipelotrichaceae; genus Massiliimicrobium; species Massilimicrobiota sp. An142. The sequence continues at coordinate 17,925 of NZ_NFLD01000011.1, forward strand.
CCTTTTTTTGTCGTATCTTATATAATGTTTTTGGTTTAAAGGAGAGGGACTATGATTGGTGATATTGAAACACTTTGTAAATTAGCAAATATTAAAATCAATTTAATGAAAACAGATCCAAAACGTTTCTTTGTAAGAGCATTTATGGCAGGGGCATATTTGGGATTGGCTGCTATTTTATCTTATACATTAGGAGCTATGTTAAGTGACCATAGTGTTGTTGGAAAGATTGCTGTGGCTGCATCTTTTGGAATTGGTTTAGTAGCTATTGTTTATCTAGGGGCTGAATTATTTACTGGAAATTGTTTTGTAACAATCATGCCTGTACTAAGAGGTGACATGAAATTAAGAGAGATTATGCCAATGTGGGTTGTCTGTTATATAGGAAATATGATTGGTATATCTTTGATTTGTTTCTTATTTATTAAAAGTGGTGCTCAAGAAGCGATTATGCAACCTTATTTAAAGGGAATTATGGAATCCAAGTTAAATTTTGATGTCATTGATTTATTAATCAAAGGAATTTTGTGTAACTTCGTTGTTTGTGTTGCAGCATATTCAGGAGTTAAGATTAAAGATGAAACAGCAAGATTAATTGTGATTATGATTTTGGTTATGACATTTGTTTTACCAGGATTTGAACACTGTATTGCAAATGGTGGTATTTTTACAATGGGAATCACACAGCTAGGTTCAACAATTGACTGGTCAATGCTTCCACTACATATGCTCATATCAACACTTGGAAATATTATAGGTGGTAGTGTTTTATTAGCTGTACCTATTTATATTATGTTTAGAACACCTCAAACAAAATAAACACAATAAAAACTGTAACAGGACTTTGGGACATGTTACAGTTTTTTTATGATGAAAAGTGAATTGAAATATTGTTTAATTTCTATTGCAAATGTTTATGAAGGAATGGAAGTATCTATCAGAATTTTTTGATTGATAGAATTCAAAAATCATATTTATCTATTGAATGAGTAACAAAGCAAGTAAACGTTCATCATATCAAAGATGCTATGGCTATTGTTGTTTTTGAATATCAGACACAATGTATCAAAAGAGATACCCGTGAGCCTTATGGAATACAAGGCATAGAAACACAGGTGATTGTGAAAGAAAATTAACAATGGAAACGACAACATGTTCATTATTCTAAGGCTTAATGAAAATATCATATATGATAGGAAAGTTAAAAAATGTTGATGAAATGAGTGAAAAATATACTTGAATAACTTTTTTATCATAATAAGAAAAATTGATAAGACATAACTGTTTTTTATTCTTTTTTACAAAGTACTGTTTTGCTTGAAATGTTAAAAAAATAGGAGTAAACTATGTGAGAATAAATGATTAAAGTGAGGAGGGATTATTTTGGACAAAATTATTGATGATATTGTTTCAGTAGATTTAGAGTGTTCAAAAAGGGTTGAAGAAGCTAAGAAGAAAAAACAAGATGTTCAAGCCAATATGAATGCTAAGAAAAAAGAAATCTATGATTCTTTTGTCAAAGAATATCAAGTGAAAATTGATGCTCATAAAAAAGAATTAGAAGCAAAGATTCAAGAAACAAGAGTCAAAAATGAACAAGAGTACAAAGAATCACTAAATCAGCTCTCTAGTCTTTACGAAAAGAATAAAGATGAGTGGGTTTCTACCATTGTTAATCGTTGTAAAGAAATATAGAGAAGAGGTGAGCGTATGAGTTCTTTTTCATCAAATGCTATTCTTGCCAAAGCTCGTTCTATGTATTCACATAGATTAACTGAACAAAATTATGAAGAGCTTTTAAAAAGAAGAAGCATTAATGATTTAGTTGCTTATTTAAAAAGTGAAACAGCTTATAGTGGTATATTAGCTGATTTAAAAGAAGTGAATATTCATCGTGGTCAGTTAGAAGCTTTATTAAATAAAGAAATCTTTTTAAGACTTGATCGTTTGATGAGATTTGCTTCAAAAAAGGAATTAGAATTTTATCGCTTAGGTGTTATGGAATTAGAGATTCAATTGATTTTAACAAAAGCAAGATTGATTGTATCTGATTATTACACAGGTTATGAAATTGAAATTCCAGAATATTTGAATAAATATGCAAGCTTTGATCTATATGGTTTATTGGCTATTAATGATTATGATAGTTTGTTATTTTTATTAAAAGGAACAAAGTATTATGATGCATTACTCAAATATAAGCCTAAAGATGATGAAAGATTTGATTCTAATATGTTAGAGTTAGAATTAAAGCATATTTATTATGCGCAGTATGTTGATGTCGTTAATAAGCTGTATAGAGGAAAAAAACGTAAAGATTTATTAACAATGATCAATACATCTATAGAATTACAGAATATTACAAAGATATATCGTCTAAAGAAATATTTCAATGCATCGCCAGATCAAATTAGAGAAACATTATTTATGGAATATAGCCGTATTCCAAAAAGTGTTATGTCTGAACTGATTGAAACAAAGGATGCCAGTGAGTTTTTAAGAAAACTAGCTGAGTCACCTTATAAATTATATGTAGATGATCATGAATTTGTATATATTGAATATTATACTGAAAAGATCAGATATAATTTAGCCAGACGTTTCATGAGATTTTCAACAGACAGTGCATTGGTTTATATGACATATAAAATTGTATATCAAGTAGAAATTGATAATCTTAAACATATTATTGAAGGTTTAAGATATGGAGAGGCACCGAGTCAGATTGAAGCGATGCTCATCTATTAGGGGGACAAGATATGGCTATAGAACAAATGATATTGTTAAATATGACTTTTGATCGTCATGATTTGGATCAGGTCTTATTTACACTCAAAGATTCCAAGTACTTTTATCCTCAACCTGCTTCAAAGATTGTCAATAATGTTAAAGGAGTACATGCATTACAGGAAGATAATGCCTATACAAAATTATTGGATCGTTTGATTCAGGTTGCATCTGATATGAAGTTGGATTTGAATAAAGATTTGGCTCCTGATAAAACATTAAATCTTGATCAGATAGATCAATATTTAAGTGATTTAGAAGCTCAAATCAAAAATATCAAAGATGTTCAAGATCAATTGATTACGGAAAAAGATGAAAATGAAAAAACATTAGAAATCTTGACAAGATTAACATTGAGTGATGTAGATCTTGATCATTTATTGAATTGTCAATATGTAAAAGCCAGATTTGGACGTTTTCATAGACAAAATCTTGATAAAATTAAATATTATGAAGGTCGACCATTTATTTTTAATAAATTAGGTGAAGATCGTCAGTATGTATATTGTTGTTATATTGTTACAAATAGCTTATTGTTAGAAGTAGACAATATATTTAAAGCGTTAGGATTTGAAGAAATAGTGATTCCTTCATTTGTACATGGGAAAGTCAATGATGCAAAAAAGGAATTAGAAGAAGAAGTTCATGCGATGACTGAATATATCTTACGCATGGATCAAAAGATGACAATTTTAAGAGAAACACACAAAGTTGATTTGTTGAAACTTTATTCAACAGGATTATTCTTACAAAGAATAGAGTCATTTAAAATCTTTGTTGTGGATTTCCAAAGTAAGTGTGCAATTTATGGATTTATTCCAAAACGTATGATTGAGGAATTCAAAGATATGTTAAAACATATCAACGGTATGGAGTATCAGGAACTACCAGCTGATATTTTAGATCATCAGCTAGTTGTGGCTCCAACAGTTGTACACAATGCGAAAATTGTCAGACCATTTGAAATGCTAAGTAAAGTGAAGCAATCAGATAAGATTGATACAACAATCGCTATTGCAGTACTTTATTATGCAGTCTTTATTATCTTTTTGGGGGACTTAGGAGTTGGAGCTATACTTGCGTTGCTTGGACTTCTTATGAGAAAGAAAAAAATGGGAAATTTATTTCTTTCACTTGGTGTAGCAGCATTGCTTGGAGGACTTATTTATGGAGATGTTTTCTATACAATCAGTCTTTATCCAGCCATAGCATTACCATTGTCAACAGTTTATAAACTTGTTGATGGAATTATTCTTTTGATTGTTGGAACTTTTACAATTGGTGCATTTAAGAAAATGTATCTACAAGATTCAACAATGGAGAAAGTCCTTTCCATGAAGGGAATTTGTGGTTTGATTATTGTTTATGCACTTCTTGTGTATTTTGGTTGTGTGTATGAAGCACATATTAATTTACCAATCATGCCATTTGCTATTGTGATTGTTGCTTGCCTTGTGTTTGTTTTGGCAAAGTCAATTTTAAAGAAAAAAGCAGAATAAGGAAGGGAGAAATATATGGCAATAGCAAAATTAAAGCTTTTGGAAATTGAATTTCCAGCACAGCAGTATGATGCCGTGTTATTAAAGCTCATTAATCTTGATAATTTTCATCCCGAGCCAGCTTCAAAATTTGCTGATTCAGTACAAGGGTTATCAGTTTTAAATCGTGAAAATCCATATGCTGATTTGATCGCAAGAATGGAAGAAGCAAGGGATAAATATCATCTTCAACTAAAATGTGCTGATGTTGATAATGTTCGTATGAATATTATTCAAGCTGATACATTTTTCTGTAATGTATTAGAAAAAGCTGCACAGATTGAAAAAGTCAAAGAAGATTTACTCGCAATGATTCAAGAGAATGAAGCAACAATCTCTCAATTAGAGCATATGATTGATGCAAACATTGATTTTGATAGATTATTCTCTTGTAAATATTTACAGATTCGTTTTGGACGTTTACCAACAATGAATTTAGATAAATTAAAATATTATGGAGAACAGAAATTCTTATTTAAAGTTCTTCATAAAGGAACAAAAGAAACTTATTGTAGTTATATTTCAACAGCTGATAATGCTCCTGAAATTGATAACATTTTCTCTTCATTATATTTTGAACGTATTCATATTCCAGAATTCGTTCATGGTAAACCTAGCGAAGCATTAGAAGTTTTAAAAGAAGAAGATGACACAGCTAAACAATATATTCAGGTTCTTGATTCAAGAATTGAAAAATTGTTTAGTGAAAATATGGAAGAAATGAATCATATTTATTCTATTTCTAAGAAATTAAATGAAACATATGATGCTCAAAAATATGTTGTTGTCTTTGGTAAAAATGCTGCCGTTTATGGTTTTGCGGAAGAAAAAGATGCAAAGAATATCAAAGAAGAATTTGAAAAGTTAGATGATGTCAAAGTAGAAATCAGTTCACCAATGAGTGATTCACGTTTGACACCACCAACAAAACTTAAAAATAACTGGTTTTCAAGACCATTTAGAATGTTTGTTGAAATGTATGGTGTTCCATCATATACCGACTTTGATCCAACAAACTTAGTTGCCATTACATATACTTTCTTATTTGGTATGATGTTCGGTGATGTTGGACAAGGGATTGTTTTATCGCTGGTTGGATACTTCTTCTATAAATGGAAAGGTATGCAGCTAGGAGCTGTAGGAGTGCGTTTAGGTATTTCAAGTACAATCTTTGGATTTGTCTTTGGTTCTGTTTTTGGTAGTGAAGAATTATTTGAACATTTTATGGAACCAATGTTCTTGCCAATGGAATCTGAAAATACGATGACATTGTTAATGTCGGCCATTGCGACAGGGGTTGTATTGATTATTATTTCTATCGCATTTAATATCTTCTTAAATCTTAAGAAGAAAAACTGGGGAGAAATGTTATTCTCTCAAAATGGTGTAGCTGGACTAGTGTTTTATGTTTCAGTCTTATTATTAGTTGCCAATATGCTTGTAGGAATGAATTTACCACTTGGTGGACCAGTCTATATTGCATTATTAATCGCAATGCCAGTGGTGATGATTTTCCTAAAAGAACCATTATGTCATAAACTTGAAGGAGAAAAGATGTTCCCACATGGCTTTGGAGCATTCTTTACAGAAGCCTTCTTTGAATTATTTGAAGTTATGCTGACATTCATTGCCAATACAATGTCATTCTTACGTGTTGGTGGATTCGTTTTATCACATGCTGGGATGATGATGGTTGTCTATACACTTGCCCAGATGGTTGCTGGTGGTCCAGAAATTATTAATTTTGGATATATTTTAGTCGCTATTATTGGTAATATCTTCGTTATGTGTCTAGAAGGTATGATTGTTGGTATTCAGGTATTACGTCTAGAGTTCTATGAAATGTTCTCTCGTTACTATGAAGGAAAGGGAAAACCTTTTCAATCAATTAAAGAAAAATAAAAAAGAAATATTTGGAGGAAAAAAAATTATGAATTTAGTTATGTTTATTTTACCTGCTATTGCTGTTGTTTTATTATCTTTACCATTAGTGAAAATGTTTACTTCTAAAGTAAGCAAAGAAAGTGCAAAATGGCGTTTAATGACTCATATTGGAGGATTCTTTGGAGCTGTTGCTTTAACTTTATGTTTATCAATGGGTTCAACATTTGCCGCTGAAGGTGCTTCTATTGTTGGTACAGTTGCTCAAGGTATGGGATTCTTAGCTGCTGCATTAGCTACTGGATGCTCTGCATTAGGTGCAGGTATTGCCGTTGCTGCTGCTGCTCCAGCTGCAATCGGAGCTTTCTCTGAAAATGACAATAACTTCGGTAAAGCATTGATTTTCGTTGCTTTAGGTGAAGGGGTTGCCATCTACGGGTTATTAATTTCAATCTTAATCATCAATAACTTAGCTTAATATTTGTAAGAAAGGTCTGATTATATGAAATTTTTCTTAATCAGCGATAATATTGATACATTAATGGGACTAAGACTTGTAGGTATTGAAGGTGTGGTTGTGCATACAAGAAAAGATTTTCTTGAAGTTTTACAGTCAAAGATGAGAGATTCATCCATTGCCATTATCTTAGTGACTACAAAATTAGTTGATATGTGTCCAGATATTATATCAGAGATTAAATTAAAACAACAAAAACCACTCATTACAGAAATACCTGACCGTCATGGAAATTCTAAGATTGGTGAAACAATCGACGGTTATGTATCTGAAGCTATTGGAGTGAAATTATAGGAGAGATAGATTATGCAAAATATTGATCAAGTATTTCTCTATATGAAAGATGAAATTGAAAGACAGGCAAAAAGCGAAGAACAGGCAATTTTAAATGAAGTGAAAGCTCTTGAGGATGAAGCTTATGAATCTATGAAAGCAGAAGCGAAAAGAGATGCTGATTTAAAATTGAAACAGGAAGAAGAAGAAATGAGTTCTAATGCTTCTGCAGAAATTTCTGAAAGTCATATTGAAAGAACAAAAAAATTAATTGAAAAAAGAGATGAATATGTGAAAAACATCTTTGATCAGGCACGTGATGAATTAAAAGCTTTTGTCAAAAGTGATGAATATTTACCTTTTGTAGAAGCAAAAATTCAACGTGTTGCTGAAAATTTTAAAGATTCTAAGTCTATCATGTATGTATCTCATGATGATTTCAAAAACAAAGATGCGTTTGTGAAAGCTTTTGGAACTGATATTGAAGTTCAAGCAAGTGATGATATTCAAATTGGTGGATTTATTCTTGAAAATAAAGCATCTTCTTTAGTTGTTGATGAAACTTTAGATTTTGCTTTAAATAATCAAAAAGATTGGTTTAATAAAAATTCTGGATTAATTATTAGATAGAAACGGGAGGTATGAGTGTGAATGAAAATGTAATTTATTCAATCAATGGTCCCGTTGTTACAGTCAAAGATACAAATGCCTTTTCTATGTTAGAAATGGTTTATGTTGGTAATGCGAGATTGATTGGAGAAGTTATCTCTATCAAAAAAGAATTAACAACAATTCAGGTTTATGAAACAACAACAGGATTAAAACCAGGAGAACCTGTGTATGGAACTGGACAACCTATTTCTGTTACTTTAGGTCCTGGTATCTTAAGAAATATTTTTGATGGGATTGAAAGACCACTAGAAGAAATTGCAAAAGAATCTGGTGCTTTCATTCCAACTGGTAGCCATGTTGATCCATTGGATAAAAATAAATTATGGGATGTCACAATGGTTGCAAAAGTCGGTGATGAAGTCAAAGGTGGAGATATTTATGCTACAATTCCTGAAACTGACTTAATCACTCATAAATGTATGATATCACCATATACAAAAGGAAAAGTTATTGAAGTGGCTCCATCTGGACAATACAAAATTGATGATGTTGTCATGAAAATTGAAACGGCAGATGGTGCAATTGAGGAGTGTACATTAACACAAAAATGGCCAATCAAACAGGCAAGACCGGTTACAAAACGTTTACCAATTTCAATGCCATTAGTGACAGGACAACGTGTTATTGATACATTGTTCCCAATTGCTAAAGGTGGAACAGCTGCTATTCCAGGAGGATTCGGTACTGGAAAAACAATGACTCAGCACCAATTAGCAAAATGGTGTGATGCCGATATTATCGTTTATGTAGGTTGTGGAGAACGTGGTAACGAAATGACTCAGGTTCTTGAAGAATTTAGAGAATTGATTGACCCTAAATCTAACAAACCTTTAACAGACAGAACAGTATTGATTGCTAATACTTCTAACATGCCAGTTGCGGCTCGTGAAGCTTCTATTTATACAGGGGTGACACTTGCTGAATATTATCGTGATATGGGATATCATGTTGCCATCATGGCAGATTCAACTTCTCGTTGGGCAGAAGCGTTACGTGAAATTTCTGGACGTTTGGAAGAAATGCCTGCTGAAGAAGGATTCCCAGCATACTTGCCATCACGTTTATCACAATTCTATGAACGTGCTGGATATATGAATAACTTAAATGGAACAAAAGGTTCAGTCACAATCATTGGTGCCGTATCACCACAAGGTTCTGACTTCTCTGAACCAGTCACTCAAAATACAAAACGTTTCGTACGTACTTTCTGGGCATTGGATAAAGCTTTAGCTTATGCACGTCACTATTTTGCGATTAACTGGAATCAAAGTTATAGTGAATATATTCCTGATCTTGAAAGATGGTTCAATAAAAATGTTGATCCAAAATTCTTAAGAGATCGTCAGGAATTATCAAGTATTTTAGCTGAAGAAACAAAATTAATGGAAATTGTCAAATTAATGGGTTCTGATGTTTTACCAGATGATCAGAAATTAGTGATTGAAGTTGCTAAATTAGTACGTGTTGGTTACTTACAACAAAATGCATTCCATCCAGATGATACTTATGTACCATTAGAAAAACAATTAAAGATGATGGAAGTCATCTTATACTTATATAAACGTGGTAAAGAAGTTGTCAGTGCTGGAAAACCAATTCGTTTGATTTTGGAAACAGGTATTTTTGATAGAGTTGTCAAAATGAAATATGATGTTCCTAACAATAATTTAGCTTTATTTGATGATTATTATAAAGAAATTGATGAAGCAGTTGCATCTATTGACTAAAGGAGGAAAATGTGATGAGTCTACAATATGTAGGGTTGAACGAAATTAATGGTTCATTAGTCGTATTAGATCATGTTAAAGATGCTTCATATGACGAAATGGTCGAATTACAATTAAAAGATGGTTCAACTCGTTTAGGACGTATCGTTCAAATTGAAGGAGAAAGAGTTGTTGTACAGGTTTTTGAAGGGACAAACTCTTTATCTCTTGCCAATACAAAAACAAGATTATTAGGTCATCCAATGGAACTTCCTGTATCTAAGGAAATCTTAGGACGTGTGTTTTCTGGAGCAGGAAAACCAATTGATGGTCTTGGAGAAATCTATGCTGAAAAATCTATGGATATTAACGGTCAACCATTAAATCCAGTTGCTCGTGTTTATCCAAGAAACTATATTAACACTGGTATTTCATCTATTGACTGTTTAACAACTTTGATTCGTGGACAGAAATTACCAATCTTCTCAGGTTCAGGTTTGCCACACAATCAATTAGCTGTACAAATCGTTAAACAGGCCAAAGTTAAAGATGATGATGGTAGTGGATTTGCAGTTGTCTTTGCGGCAATGGGTGTTACAAATGACGTTGCTGAATACTTCAGACGTTCTTTTGAAGAAGCTGGGGTTATGCAAAGAGTTGTTATGTTCTTGAACTTGTCTAATGACCCAATCATTGAACGTACATTAACACCACGTTGTGCTTTAACAGCAGCTGAATATTTAGCTTATGAACATGATATGCATGTTTTGGTTATTTATACTGATGTCACTTCTTATTGTGAAGCTTTACGTGAATTCTCTTCAAGTAAGGGAGAAATTCCTGGACGTAAAGGATATCCAGGATACTTATATTCTGACTTAGCTTCATTATATGAAAGAGCTGGTATTTCTAAATCAGCAAAAGGATCAGTGACACAAATTCCAATTTTAACAATGCCTAACAATGACATTACTCACCCAGTACCTGACTTAACTGGATATATCACTGAAGGTCAGATTACACTTGATTCTGAATTGAATTCAATGGGTATTTATCCACCTGTCAGTGTGCTTCCATCACTTTCACGTTTGATGAAAGATGGTATTGGTGAAGGATATACAAGAGCTGATCATTCAGATGTATCTAACCAGTTATTTGCAGCTTATGCACATGTTCAGGATGTTAAATCATTAACATCAGTTATTGGTGAAGATGAATTAACACCTGTTGATAGAAAATATATGGAATTTGGACGTTTATTTGAACAGCATTTCCTTAACCAAGGTTTCAATACAAACAGATCTATTGAAGAAACATTAGATTTAGGATGGACTTTATTATCTGTTCTTCCTAAGAATGAATTAGATCGTATTGATAATGCGGTGTTAGAACAATTCTATGATCATGAAAAGGCAGTAGCTCAATTTGATCTTCAAGAAGATACAATGATTAAAGAGTTACAGCAGGCAGTAGATAATGGCTAATCAGGTCTTTCCAACAAAAGGGAATTTGATTGCTACCAAAAAGTCATTAGAACTCGCATATTTGGGTTATGACTTGATGGATAAAAAAAGAAATGTTCTCATCAAGGAAATGATGAATTTATTAGATGATGTCAAATTGATCAGAGATGATATTACAGATTCTTATCAAAAAGCTTATTATGCTCTGCAGGAAGCGAACATGTCACTTGGTATTATCAGTGATATTGTTGAAGCTGTTCCTATTGATGAAGGATTGAGTGTGACTTATCGAAGCGTTATGGGAGTCGAAATTCCAAAAGTGAGTTATGAAAAAACACCTCTTCGTCTAGGATATGGTTTTGAAAGAGCAAACTCTAAAGTGGATTATGCATATAGATGTTTCTATCATGTTAAAGAATTAACTGTAAAATTAGCAGAAATAGAAAATGCTGTTTATCGTCTAGCCAATGCTATTCGTAAAACACAAAAACGTGCTAATGCCTTGCAAAACATTTCTATTCCTGAATTTGAAAGAACAGTGAAATTCATTAGTGAATCTTTAGATGAAAAAGATAGAGAAGAGTTCTCTCGTCAAAAAGTCATCAAAACACAAAAAAATAAACAAGAAAGATTAAAGAAAGAACAAGGTCTTGAATGATCTTGTTTTTTTATCTATATAATAAAACTTATTAATTATTTGTGGATTAAAAAAGGGTTGGTGTAGTCATAATGTTAAAAAATTTTTATATATGAGTATTGTTTGAAACTAAAAAACAAGAAGAAATGTTTGAGATTAAATGAAAAAATAATAATACCTTAAGATTATCTTTACATGATATGAAGTCATCTCAATTTTTAACTTTATTAAAGAAAAATCAATGAATACATATATAATCTATGATATAATTTTTTTATTAAATGAAATAATATTTATAAAGATAAAATTAATAATGAATAATGTTTATTCAAGGAGTAAAATAATGATTTATTAAAGAAGAAAGGATTATTGATATTGTACAATTATTTGATAATTTTGATTTATTTGACGATATGTTTTCAATAATTATAACGTATACTAATTAAGAAAGTGAGTGATTAGATGGATGCACAACAAGAGTATTATATAAGTTTAGTTAAAAGGTTAAGAAACTAACCTAATGAAAGAGAATGGCTTGAGTTCAAAGTGGATAACAATGATCCCAAAATTATAAGTGAATATATTTCAGCGTTAAGTAATTCTGCATCAATATGTGATAAGGATAAAGCGTATATCATTTGGGGGATTGAAGATAGAACACATGACATTGTTGGTACTCAATTTAAGCCTAAACAATTTAAGATTGGTAATGAGGAATTAGAAAATTGGTTATTGAGATTGTTAAAACCAAGAGTTGATTTCCATTTTGTTGAAGTTTCTATGAATGATAAAAAACATTGTGATATTAGAAATTCCGCATGCACATAGTCAACCTACGAGTTTTAAAGATGAAGAATATATTAGAGTGGGATCATATAAGAAGAAACTTAAAGATTTTCCAGAAAAAGAACGTAAATTATGGCTATCTTTTGAACAAAAACCTTTTGAACTTATGTTAGCTATAGAAAATATTTCTGCTTCTAAAGTTACTGAACTTTTAGATTGTGCTGCATATTACACTCTTATGGAATTACCTTTGCCAAGTCATCGAGATGGTATTATTCATAATATGATAGATGAACAATTTATTGTTGAAATGGATAATGGTCATTATGCTATCACAAACATGGGGGCACTATTATTTGCTAAAAACATTAATGATTTTTCTCGTTTAAAACGTAAAGCTATACGTGTCATTCAATATAAAGGAAGTAGTAGAACACAGGCTTTAAGAGAACAGGTATTTACTAAGGGATATGCTATACAGTTTGATGATGTTACTGATTATGTAATGACATTAATTCCTCAAGAAGAAATTATAGAGGGCGGTCGTAGAGAAGAAAAGATTATGTTTCCTAGAAAAGCAATTAGAGAAATGATCGGAAATATGATTATTCATCAAGATTTAGCTGTGCATGGTAGTGGACCTATTTTAGAAGTTTTTGATACCAGAGTAGAAGCTTCAAATCCTGGAAGTTTATTGGTAGATATTGATCGTATTATTGATACTGCTCCTCATTCTAGAAATGAAAATATGGCTTCTTTTCTTAGAATAGTAAGAATCTGTGAAGAACGAGGAAGTGGATTTGATCGTATGGAAGAAGGAATGAATGAGCTAAAGATACCTGCACCAAAGGTTGAAACATCTGAGGATTTTACTCGTATTAAGCTATTCTGGTTTAATGATATAAGTGATTGGAAAAAAGATGATAGAATCAGAACATGTTATTTGTATACTTGTTATTGTTATATTAATGAAATAGATGTTTCTAATGCTGTATTAAGAGAAAGATTTGGTGTGAGTTCCAACAAGAAAGCTATGATTTCCAAGATTATTAAGAGTACAATTGATGCTGGTTACATTAAAATATATGATGAAACAGCTTCGATGAAAATGAGACGTTATAAACCTTATTGGGCATAAATTTTTAGTTTCTGTAAGTTTCCAGTTTTACTTTAAAAACATTAATATATACTGGAAAACCTTGAATTTATATCATAATTTTTTGTTGAAATAACTCATTTTAGTTTCCATAAGTTTCCGATTTAACTTGATAAGTGATAATACATATTAGAAATCCTTGATTTTACAACAAAATTTCATATTAAAGTGAATTGCTTTAGTTTCCATAAGTTTCCAACCATAACTAATGATTAAAAAATATTTGGTTTCTAGGAGAACGTATTTTCCATGACCTGACGAGATAATACATTGGTACAGTTGTGGAGTTAGCTCGATTCCAATAATTATCTTCTCAATGAAAAATGGGTATTTGTTTAAGGTGGAAGTCTTTTGAGAAGAGAGATAAAAAAATTTAATGAACAGCTTTGAAGGAAAGTTTTTTGTAAAGATTTAACAAAGAAAATAAAAGAAGGAACAAGGTCTTGAATGATCTTGTTCTTTTATTTTTAAGAAATATTAAGAATTTTTTAAGAAAATTTTAGAAGTGAAACATTATACTGATAATGGGTGGTTAATATGAAAAGAAAATTATTAATGACAGTGATATTTATCATAAGTTTATCAACAATGCTGATGGATTGGTTTGGTGGACAGCGAGGTGTTCAGGATATTTCTGGACTCATTTTATTAAATAATCCTATTGCAGTGGCATGTATGATTTTAACATTGATTGGTATATGGACTCATTATGGTGAAACAAGTTATATGCTGATCTATGTTGGTTTAACTGGTATTATGATGATGGAAATTTATGAGTTTTTAACATGGCATATCCTCACCATTTCTGGTTCTTTTAATTTAGCATTAAGCTTTGATTGGTGTAATCCAGAGTTTTATATTGCTGTGATGAGTATGATAGCAACCCTTTTGATTTATAGATATTATTTTCAAAAAATGGATTTGACAAAGTCACAAGATTGTGTATGATAAAGAAAAAGAGAGGGGGAGTTATGGTGCTTAAAGATAAAAAATATGATGCTTTAATAAAAAATGTTTTACAGTTTTCAATCTTCTATAAACTCATGATTCTCTTTTTCTTTAGTCCTTTATTAAGATTTATTTTAAAAGAATATTTGAGTCAAGTTTCAGTCAGTATTGCTTTTAATCAAAATATGATTGATGTTTTTTTATCTATTCCTGGAATCATCATTTTACTGGTACTATTATTAGCAATGATGCTTCTTGTTTATTATAATCTTTATGTTGTGATACAAATTGTTATATTAGAATATCGAAAGCAATCTTATCATTTAAAAGATATTGTTTTAAAAAGCTTTCAAGATTTAAAAAATATACATAAACCAACGTTTATACTGAGTGGTTTATACCTTATTTTATTATTACCATTAGTTCATGTTGGGTATTTGAATAACTATATTCCTAGATGGAATATACCTCCTTTTATCTTTAAAGAATTACAGTTAACAGGGCTAGGACAAATACTGATCTTTTTTATATATATGCTTTATTATGGACTGTTCATAGTTATGATTTTTGTACCATTTTATTTGATTATTGAACATGATTCATTGATCACAGCGGTTAAGAAAAGCTATCAGATGATTAAACAAATAACTTTTCATCAAAAAATACAGATTTTATTATGGATTGTCGTATGGGTAGTCATAGAAAATATAATGATGAGTCTTTTGCCTTATCCATTGTTACATAATCGAGATTTTAATATTTATTTTATTAAATATTTTGTTCATTTTGCTTCATTTCGTTATAGTGTGATTCAATATATAATTGTCTTTTTATTATCCGTGATTGCAATGATATTCTTTTTAAGATTTCTAGCATCTCTATTTTGTCAAAATGAAACGCATTTTATGACAATTCAGGATGTTCAGATGGATACAACCCGTTTACAACAGACATTAGCTAATATTCAAAATCATTTCACATCATTGATTGAAAAAATAAAACAGCGTGTTTTTCAAATTCAATGGATTCAGACTTATAAAAAAACGATTCGTTTGATTTGTATTGTCTGTGTGATTGTTGGAAGTTTCGTTTATTTGCATCAAGATTCAAGATTACATAAGCCTTATGTGATTGGGCATAGAGGTTCAGGATATGTCATAGAAAATACTTTTGAAGCTGTTGAAAATGCCAATCAGTGTGGCAGTGATTTTGCGGAAATTGATATTCAGCTTTCACAAGATCAAATTCCTGTTGTTTATCATGATACAACGATGTCTCGATTATCTGACTCTTCTTCACCCGTTTCAAAATTATCAGCTCAGGAATTTGAAAATCTATCTTTATATGACCAGGGATTAACGGCTAGTCCTATCACTTTAGAACATCTGATTCAAAAGATGCAGGAACAACAATTAGATGTCAAATTACTGATTGAATTCAAGCCAACCAATGACAACTATCGAAAAATGGTAGATGAAGTTGTCAAGATTATACAAAAATATCATTTTGAATCACAAGCTATCTTTATGTCACTGCATTATCAAAGTGTTGCTTATTTACAGCATTTGTATCCAAAGTGGTGGGTTGGTTATTGTATTTATGGAAGTATTGGTGATATAGATAATAGTATTTGGGATATGGATATAGATTTTTTAGCGATTGAAGAGAATCGTGCGAGTACATCTCTAATCCAAAAGGCAACATCTCAAATGATTCCTATTTATATATGGACGGTAGATAATGGTAAGAAAATGAAACAGTATTTAGATATGGGAGTAAGTGGACTGATTACCAATTATCCTGATAAAGGTCGAAAAGCAATTGATGAATATCTCAAAGAACATCCATATTCTTATTATTATGAAGATATTGAAAAAGCAGGATACCCTGCTTAAAATTCAAGTTGAATATGATAAATTTTTCCCCATAAATAAATTTGATAGAAATAAGCCATAAGTTGTGGACCCATCATAAGTTGACCAAACCATGGTGCAGTGAAGCTTTGGCCATGTGATTGAATGAAGTTTTCCAGTTTTGGAATATCAAAGAATTGAAATAAGAGATTAGAAGGATCCTTAAGGGATTCTTTTAATTTGTCTTCAATAAGTTTTTCATATAGTGGAGAATAAGTTTTAGGATATGGGTTTTTCTTTCGATGCACAATATCATCTGGTAAAAAATCAGCAAATGCCTGACGAAGAATACCTTTTTCTTCACCTTGATCAAACATATAGGCTTCAGGCATATTATAGAGATACTGTAAAATTTGAGTTGAAGCAAATGGAACACGGACTTCTAATGAAGCACGCATGGTTTGACTGTCAGCACGTGTTAAAAGTGTTTGCATAAACCATTGTGTATTGAGATAGATAAGCTGTTTTTTACGATTGTCAGTATGAATTTCCTGTAAAGATTCCTGATAACGTTGAATAATATAGTCTTTAAGATTTAATTTTTGAACCTTTTCATTAAACATACTTAATCTCTGATCTAAATCACGCATCCAAGGGAAATAAGGCTGGTTGTAGAGTTCTTCTTTATAAAACCATGGATATCCTCCAAAGATTTCATCAGCACATTCACCTGATAATGTGACTTTATGTTCTTTTGAAATAGCTTTAGAAAACAGTAAAAAGCTTGCATCAATATCCGCCATACCTGGCATATCTCTGGCAATGAGTGTTTCCCTTAAAGCCTCTATTAAATCAGTTTGTTTTAAAACAATAGAATGATGATGTGTTGCATAACGTGATACCATCTGTTGAATATAACTATCATCCATTGTTGTCTGATAATCATAGGCATGGAAATATTTATCCTGGTCTTCATAAGTCACGCTGTAAGTCGAAAGTGGACGTACATATTGTGAAGTGATGGCTGTAATAATACTAGAATCCAGCCCACCAGATAACATGGTTGATAATGGAACATCACTTAATAATTGATGCTGGATGCTTTGAATGACAAGATGACGAACGTGTTGGATAGTTTCAGTTAAATTTTCATCATGTGATTCATCATGAAGCTTCCAATAACATTGAATATGCAGTGTTTTTTGGAAATATAAGTAGTAGCCAGGTCTTAAAGCGTATATATCTTTATAAAGTGTTAATCCTGGTGTTAAGCTTGGTCCCAGTCCTAATAATTCTTTCACCCCATTTTCATCCACGACAGCTTTTCCAATATAGCTTAAAAGACTTTTGATTTCACTGGCAATGACAAGTGTATCTTTTTGTAAGGTATAGTAAAGTGGTTTGACACCTAGTGGATCTCTGGCCGCAAAAAGCTTTTGTCCATCATCAATGACAAACGCAAAAATACCTTCAAATAAGTCCAGACAGTGTTCCTGATATTCAATATATGCAGCTAAAACAACTTCACTGTCACTCATTGTATGAAAAGTATAACCTAATTCAATCAGATGATTCTTGATTTGAGTCATATTATAGATTTCACCATTATAAGTCATACGATATGTTTTCTCATGATGGGTATAGAGAATAGGCTGATTGCCATTCTTTAAATCAATGATTGCTAAACGTGTATGTCCCATTAAACAATGTGGTGTCATCATATAGCCAATATGATCAGGACCACGTTTTTGCAGTAACTTTGTCATTGTCATGATTTTCTCATCATAATCAAATAAATGTTTTGAATAATTACAGATTGTTATAATACCACACATAGATTTCACCCCATACAATGTATGAATGGATTTAAAAAATATGAAACAAATCAGAGAAAAAAAGAAGACAAACTTGAGATTTTTAATGATAGATCTATGCTATGATACAGGTGGGTGATGAAAAGTGGAATGTCCAAGATGCCATAATCAAAATGTCAAACGTTTATATAAGCTTCATGGTAAATATTATTGCCGACAATGTATAGCTTTTCATCGTGTTTGGGTAGATGAGCCATATACTCAAGATCATACACGTTTTCCTCCACAAAAAGTAAGATATTCTCTTGATTTTGAATTGTCAAAATCCCAACAGGATATATCTAGACAATTGGTTTACAATTATCAAAATCATTATCATTCCTTAGTCTTGGCAGTTTGTGGATCTGGCAAGACCGAAATTGTTTTTGAATTAATACAATATGC
The DNA here is from genome assembly GCF_002160725.1 of Massilimicrobiota sp. An142. Lineage (NCBI taxonomy): Bacteria > Bacillati > Bacillota > Erysipelotrichia > Erysipelotrichales > Erysipelotrichaceae > Massiliimicrobium > Massilimicrobiota sp. An142. Next base: position 36,400 of record NZ_NFLD01000011.1, read on the forward strand.
TTTACAAAGAGGTGATCGTGTATGTTTCTGTATTCCACGTAAAGAATTGGTTAAAGAGCTTTATCAAAGAATAAAAGAAGCTTTTCATCAAATAGATATTGGTCTGGTTTATGGTGGACATATTGAAAATATCAATGCACAATTGATAGTATGTACTATGCACCAGCTTTATCGTTTTGAAAAAAGTGGATTTCATTTGATGATAGCTGATGAAGTGGATGCCTTTCCATTTTATGGCAATCCTGTCTTACAACAAATTTTTATGCGTTGTTGTATAGGGAATTACGTTAAGTTAAGTGCTACATTTGTGAAAGAGGATATTGATGGTGAAGAATTACTAATTATGAATAGAAGATACCATGGCTATGATCTTCCAGTACCTCAACTGATCATTTGTCCTCATTGTTTACAAGTGTTATTGATTTCATTTTTGCTTAAGAAATGGAAAAAGAAAGTCATTGTTTTTGTGCCACTCGTTCAAGATGTGGATAAACTGGCAAGTCAATTACAATCTTATACACATTTAAGAGTTCGTGGTGTATCATCTACACACAAACATAATCAAGATAATCTGATGGCTTTAAAAAATGGCGATATTGATGTGATTGTTTCTACAACATTATTAGAACGTGGAATCACAATAGAAGATGTGCAGGTTATTGTTTATCATGGTGAACATGATTTATTTGATCGAAGAACACTGATTCAAATAGCAGGACGCGTGGGGCGTAAAATTTCTCATCCTCAAGGTCATGTTTACATATTATCAAATGAACATACCTCCTCTATTAGACAATGCATTCATACAATCAAAAATCTCAATCAGATGAGTGTCTGATTTGTCATGCGCCACTCCTGAAACAAATATCTTTGGCTCATCTTCTTTGCCCATTATCGCTTTGTCAAAACTGCTTATCACAATTTCATGTTCTTGATATCCAGACAACTTTTCATCACTATCCTTTAAGGATTCTTTATGAATACAATGAATTTTTTAGAACACTTCTCTATCAGTATAAAGGACTCTATGATTATGCCCTCAAAGATGCGTTTCTTTGTACGTATTTATCCAAGTTCAAAACACAATATGATGAATATTTGATAGCAGTAGCCCCGAGTTCATCATTCGAAAATGAAAAACGTGGTTTTGCTCCAATGGAAACCATAGCCCATACATTTTCACAACATGTGTTTACAGGATTGTATAAAAAAGAAGCATATAAACAAAGTGGCTTATCATTTGAAGAGAGAAAAAATGTTGTTCATAAAATAGGTATTCATCATCCAGAAGAACTTCAAGGGAAAAAAGTTTTAATTTTTGATGATGTGGTCACATCATCATCAACATTAACAGCTTGTCTATCTCTCATTAAGACAGGCCATCCTCAATGCATCGAATTATTAGTCTTATCAACAAAAAGCTTTCAAACAATATAAATGTACATTTCTTATAAAGAAGTGTACATTTTCATCATTTTCTATATGAGGAAAAAGTATTATAATAGAGTCAGAATAGGAGATGAAAACAATGAAAGTTCTTTTAATTAATGGTAGTCCTCGTCCAAGAGGTTGTACTTATACGGCATTAAATGAGGTTGCAAAAACATTAGAACAGGAAGGTATTGAAACAGAGATCATTCAAGTTGGTCAAAAAGATATTCGTGGTTGTATTGGTTGTCGTCAATGCAAAACAAATGGACAATGTGTTTTTGATGATGAAGTCAATGTAGTCGCAAAGAAATTTGCTGAAAGTGATGGCATTGTTATTGGCAGTCCTGTGTATTATGCCAGTGCTAATGGCACTCTGATTTCTTTTCTAGATCGTTTATTCTATAGTACTTTGGCTGATAAAACAATGAAAGTTGGAGCGGCCGTTGTCAGTGCCAGACGTGCTGGAACAACAGCTACTTTTGATGAATTGAATAAATACTTTACAATTTCACAAATGCCAATTGTTTCTAGTCAATATTGGAATATGGTGCACGGCAATACACCTGAAGAAGTCCAACAGGATTTGGAAGGATTACAAACGATGCGTACTTTAGGTAAGAATATGGCTTTTCTTATCAAAAGTATTCAGTTAGGTAAAAAGCAGCTAGGATTGCCAGAAAAAGAAGAAACAGTTCATACAAACTTTATTCGCTAAAAAAATATAATTTCCAGGGAAATGACTATAAAAAAGATAAACTTTGATAGAAAGAAAAATAAAATTCATCGACAGGATCTGCGTTCTTTTTTAAAATCAATCATTTATAATAGACACAACCATGAAGTAAAGGAGTTGTGAATATGCAAGGTAAAGTAAAATGGTTTAATGCTGAAAAAGGATTTGGGTTCATTGATCGTGGTGAAGGAAAAGATGTTTTTGTTCATTATAGTCAAATTATACAAGATGGATATAAATCTTTAAATGAAGGTGAACTGGTAGAGTTTGAGCTTTATTCAACAGAACGTGGTTTGCAAGCCAGACATGTTGTAAAAATTTGATGAAATTGAGATATGTAGAAAGCATATCTCTTTTTGTTTTTGTTCATGAATTTTACATGATATTTACTTTGTTTTCTTAAGATTATATGCTATAATGTGAAATGTTTCAGTATGCATGAAAGGAGATTTATTCATGGCAAGTAAAAAACAAGAAATTAGAAAGCAATTAAAAAAGAAAGAAGCCAAAGAATTAGAAGAACTTGGATTGAATCCTAATGCCGAAATCGTGGATTTAAACGATGATTTAGGTGAAGATGTTGTTGTAGAAACATTTGATGATGTAGTGAAAAAACCATCACAACCGATTGAATTTAATACAACACCACAAAAGGAAAAGAAAGGTTTTTTAGGTTCTATCAAAAAGGCTTTTTCACAAGATAATAAAATATTAAAGAAGTTAGAAAAGCAGGCACTACAAATTATGGACTTAGAGCCTCGTTATCAGGCAATGAGTGATGAAGAATTAGCTCATCAGACTGATCTTTTTAAAGAACGTCTACAAAATGGTGAAACTTTAGATGATTTATTAATTGAGGCTTTTGCGACTGTTCGTGAAGCTGCGTTTAGACGTTTAGGATTAAAAGCATTTAAAGTTCAGCTTATGGGAGCTATTTCACTTCATAATGGTGATATTGCAGAAATGAAAACTGGAGAAGGAAAAACATTAACATCTATTTTCCCAGTTTATTTAAATGCTTTAACTGGACAAGGTGTTCATGTTGTGACAGTTAATGATTATTTAGCTGAACGTGATAAAACAGACAATGGAAAAGTGTATGAATTTTTAGGTTTAACTGTTGGGTTAAATAAAAGAGAGTTATCTAAAGAAGAAAAACGTGCACAACATGCTTGTGATATTACGTATACAACAAATGCTGAACTTGGATTTGACTATCTAAGAGATAATATGGTGACAAGATTAGAAGATAAGGTTTTAAGACCATTGAATTTTGCATTGGTTGATGAAGTTGACTCTATCTTAATTGATGAATCAAGAACACCATTGATTATTTCTGGTGGTAAGAAAAATACCGCAGCTTTATATATTCAAGCTGATAAGTTTGTCAAATCTTTACGTGAAGATAAAGATTATGAAGTTGATATTGAAAGTAAAACTGTTGCTTTAACTGCTGAAGGTATTTCTAAAGCAGAAAAAGCTTTTAAGATTAAAAATTTATATGATCCTGAGCATACAGCTTTGGTGCATCATATCAATCAGGCATTAAAAGCTAACTATACAATGAGTTTGAATGTAGAATATATGATTGCAACTGAAGATGGAAGCCATGATATCAGAAATGCCAGCATTATGATTATTGATCAGTTTACTGGTCGTGTGATGCCAGGTCGTGCATATAGTGATGGGTTGCATCAGGCACTTGAAGCTAAAGAAGGAGTTCCGATTAAAGAGGAAACAGTGACATTAGCGACAATTACTTACCAAAATTTCTTCCGTTTATTCAATAAATTAGCGGGGATGACAGGAACTGCAAAAACAGAAGAAGAAGAATTCAGAACAATCTACAATATGCGTGTTGTAGAAATTCCAACAAATAAACCAGTTATTAGAGATGATAAACCAGATTTGGTTTTCGCTAAACAGGCTGCTAAATATAAAGCGATTTGTGACGAAGTTGAAAAAAGACATAGTTATGGACAACCAATCTTATTAGGGACAGTTTCAGTAGAAACATCAGAATTATTAAGTAAAATGTTAAATAAACGTGGTATTAAACATAACGTCTTAAATGCGAAAAACCATGCGAAAGAAGCTTTGATTATTGAAAAAGCTGGAGTTATGGGAGCTGTAACTATCGCAACGAACATGGCTGGTCGTGGGACTGACATTAAACTTGGTGAAGGTGTTCCTGAAATTGGAGGATTAATGGTTATTGGAAGTGAAAGACATGAGTCTAGACGTATTGATAACCAGTTAAGAGGTCGTTCTGGTCGTCAGGGAGATCCTGGATGTTCATTGTTCTTTGTATCATTTGAAGATGAATTGATGCAAAGATTCGCAAATGAAAAGATGAAAGATAGAATGGGATCTTTCTTAGAAGATGAAGCGATTGAAAGTAAGATGGTCACAAAATCTATTGAAAATGCACAAAAACGTGTTGAAGGTCAGAACTTTGATATTCGTAAACAATTATTACAATATGATGATGTGATGCGTCAACAACGTGAAATTATGTACAAAGAACGTGATGATATTATGTCACAAACAGATTTAGGACCTATTGTAAGAGGTATGTTTGATCAGGCTGTAGAAAATACAGTACGTCAATTTACAAAACATGATGGTAAAAAAGATAATGTGGATGTTGATGGAGCATTAAACTATATTTCTAAAAACTATATGTTATTAGCTACGTTAACAGCTAAAAATAAAGAAGCAGTACAACATGATGCAAAGAAATTATCAACAAGTTTATCTGAAGTGATTTATTTACAATATCAAAATAGATTTAATAAAGATTTACCAGCAGAAGTGAAATTGGATTATGAAAGAAGAGTTTTATTAGGGGTTATTGATCATACATGGATTAATCATATTGATGCTATGCAAAAATTAAGAAATGGTATTTATTTGCGTGCTTATGCCCAAAGAGATCCACTTCAAGAATATACTGAAGAAGCCTTCTACATGTTTGAAGAAATGACAAAATCAATTTCTCAAGATATTACACGAAATATTGTTCATATGGGTATTGCACCTGGTAGTGAACAGGAAAAACAAATTCCAGCTGTTCAGATAGAATTGGAGTTTAAAGCAGATTAATGGAATTATATGAAATGAAGAATGGGCTTGAAAAAGCCCGTTCTTTACTCAATGAACTCTTTATTTCGATTGATATTGAAGGTTTAAAAAGAGAAATTGAAGGTTTAACAGTTCAAACAATGGATGAAAACTTCTGGAATGATCAAGACCATGCTAGAAAAATATATGATCAACTAAATGAAATGAAAAAGAAAGCTGATACATATGATCATTTAATAACAGCTTTAGATGAATTAGAAGAAACTTATCAATATGTCAAAGAGAGTGATGATGAAGACTTTAAAGCTGTTTTGGATGAAGATTATTTAACATTTGAAAAAGAAATGGATGATTTTGAAAAAACGCTTTTATTTTCAGGGGAATATGATCATCATAATGCGTTATTGGAAATTCATCCAGGTGCTGGAGGAACAGAATCACAGGATTGGGCATCTATGTTGATGCGTATGTATCAAAGATATGCTGATAAAAAAGGTTGGAAAATTGAAGTCCTTGATTACTTGGATGGAGAAGAAGCAGGATTGAAATCAGTCAGTTTACGTATTGTGGGATATAATGCCTATGGACATCTAAAAGCTGAAAAAGGTGTTCATCGTCTGGTGCGTATTTCGCCATTTGATGCGTCAAAACGTCGTCATACATCATTTGCTTCTGTGGATGTCATGCCAGAATTTGACAATGATATTGAAATTGAGATTGATCCTCATGATATCCGTATTGATACTTATCGTGCTTCTGGAGCTGGAGGTCAGCACATTAATAAAACAGATTCAGCAATTCGTATTACGCACTTACCAACAAACATTGTGGTAACATGTCAATCACAGCGTTCACAGATTCAAAACCGTGAACAAGCTATGATTATGCTGAAATCTAAATTATATCAGCTCATGTTAGAAAAACAGGCTTCTGAGCTTAATGAAATTAAAGGGGAACAAAAGGCTATCGAGTGGGGAAGTCAAATTCGTTCTTATGTTTTACATCCATATTCTATGGTCAAAGATAATCGTAGTGGTTATGAATCTAATAATCCTAAAGCTATTTTAGATGGGGATTTGGATGAATGCATTTATGCCTATTTAAAATCAATGGTAAAGGAGGATGATTAATGCATCAGGCAAAACATCTTGTACGTGATACATTGCTTGTGTTATTAGGCAATTTAATTTTGGCTTTTGGTGTCGCTGTATTTGCTGTTCCATCTAACTTAATTGTTGCAGGAGCAACAGGGATTGCTTTGATTATTTGTGAATTTATTCCAGTCAATTATGCAACTGTTGTATTTGTCATTAATATGGTGATGTTATTGCTTGGATTTATTGTTTTGGGTAAGAAGTTTGCTGCTGGAACAATATTAAGTTCTTTGATTTTTCCCTTCTTTTTAGCAATGTTTGAAGCCATTCCACAACTTCAGCATTTAACTTCAGATATGTTATTATCAGCCATCTATGCTGGATTATTTACTGGACTGGGATGTGGAATTGTATTTAGAGTAGGGTATAGTACAGGAGGAATGGATATACCACCCATCATTATGAATAAAAAGCTTCATATTTCACTTGGAGTCTGTGTTTATTTATTTGATGTTGTTGTTTTACTGGGACAATCATTCTTTACGAGCTTTGAAGGTATTTTATATGGAATTATCACAGTGTTTATTACAGCTATTGTATTAGATAAAGTGACAATCTTTGGAGAAAGAAATCTTCAGGTACTTGTGATTTCTGCTCATCATGAAGAAATTGCTGAAGCTATCTTTAAAGAAATAGATCGTGGTTGTACTTTTGTCAATGTCACAACAGGATATTTCCATGATCAGCAAAAAGCAGTATTATGTGTTGTCAATAACAGAGAGTATCCTGTTATTAATGATTTGGTTATGGAAATTGATCCAACTGCATTTATTATTGGTAGTGAAATACATAGTGTTAAAGGTAGAGGATTTACATTACCTAATATTGATTTAGATAAACAAATAAGAGATCATGTTTCTTAATGAAAGTCATTGACAAATCAATGGCTTTTTTTGTGTTCTAATGATATGAAATAAAAAATATCCCTGTATTTATTCATACATGGGGATATCACCATAGTCATAGATAATTTCCTCCTGATAAAGAGGATAGCTTTCTATATAATTTTGATAATAAAGATAAGTTGTATAAAGAACATAGATGATACATGCCATTATTAAAGGAACAAGAATGATAGAAGCATATTGAAGAATTTTACGAGATTTCATATGTGTAATAGCATAATGATGATCGTAGTGATGATAAAAATCAATGACAATATCTTCAGGTAGTCCAAAATGGTATATATAGTCCTGATAGGAACAATCAGGATATTGTCGCTCATATTCATGTAATCTTGTTTTGAAGAATGTGAGAAACTTTTTTTCTTGGACATTGTGTAATGGAAATGTTGTATATAATTGATGATAATATTTTTTAGTATTTTTATTATTGAATTTTTGTTTTTTCATTTTGTAATAATGCCTCCATAGACTGATGAATATTTTGATATTCTCTTTTTAATGTTGTATATCTGACAAGACCAGGATCTTCAATATGATAGAAAACAATGTTTTCTAATGAATAGCTTGAAATAAGATGTGTATCTTGAAGAAAGAAAAGTGAAATGAGAATATCTCCTTCAATAATTTGAAAGTGTTTATTTAAAATCTGATAAATGTGTTCACCAGAAAAATCTTGTTGTTTCAATAGATGTAAAATCATAATTTCAAATTGTGGGAATTGAGATAGCTGCATAAATATTATCCTTTCTGCTGATTCGCAAATAATTCAATAAGTGTCTGCAAAGACGTATTTAAGACTTCATGAGGACGTGTAATTAATGTTAAATCTGTTTTTAAAACTTCATCTTCGAGGATCACATGGTTCAGCTTGGAGTCTGGATAGAAAGTAAGGATATTTTGTGGCACAATCGCAATACCCAAACCAGCTTGAGCCCATTGTAAAGATGTCCTTGAATCATCACATGTAATTTTAATATAAGGATGAAAATGAAGATTCAGGCAATAATCAGTAATAAGTGATAAATAACGCTGATGAATAATTAATGGTTTATTTTGATAGTCTGACATATGTGTCATGTTGGAATGTAAGAGTTCAGGAATACCAACGGCGACCATAGGATCCTTTAAAAACGCCTGACAATGCAGTTGACTTTGATCAAAAGGGGTACGCACAATGCCTAAATCAATATGATGTGTCATTAATAAGTCTATGATTTCATAAGTGCTTCCTTCATAGATACGAAAAGAAACATGGGCTAGATTTTGATTTTGAGCTAAACAACTTGGAAGAATATTGGAATTAGAAGATGTGATCCCAATTCTTAAAACTTCATTTTGCATATCCTGAATTTCATGAAATGTCGTCTCATTTAAAGAAATCATCTGTAAGCTTCTTTTATAAAGGACTTTTCCAGCTTGAGTCAATTCTATTTTTCGATGTCCACGTTTTAATAAAGTGACACCGAGTTCTTCTTCTAATTGTTTCAGTTGCATAGATAAAGGGGGTTGTGCCATATGTAAAGTTTTCGCTGCTTTAGAAATTGTTCCTTCTTCTACAATTGTTTTAAAATAAATCATCTGTTTAATATCCATTGAATCACCATATCCTAAAAGTATACCAATTATACTTTATATATATTATACATATAATACAATTTTCGTTATAATAAATCAAGAAAAGGAATGATAAAAGCATGTGGATGAAATATTTAAAACCGTATCGTAAAGAAGCTGTTATTGGTTTCTTCTTTAAATTGATAGAAGCTTTTTTTGAATTGATTGTACCTATTGTTGTGGCAGATATTATTGATTATGGAATCTTACATCAAGATCAACAATACATTTTACAGCGAGGCCTTTTATTATTGGCATTAGCTTTATTAGGATATGCTTGTGCTTTGGTATGTCAGTATTTTGCCTCAAAAACATCTCAGGGATTTGGAACTTATTTAAGAAATGATATGTTTAAAGCGATTCATGCTTATGATTATGAAAATATAGATGAAATTGGAATTCCATCATTAATGACACGTATCACAAATGATACGAATCAATTACAGTTGGCAGTTGCGATGACGATTCGTTTGGCATCCCGTTCACCATTTTTAATTTTAGGTTCATTAGTCATGGCTTTTCGTATTTCAGTACCGATTGCTTTGATTTTTATTTGTGCAGCACCAATACTCGCTTTAGCGATATATGGAGTGATGTCAAAATCCCTGCCTCTTTATTTAAAAATTCAAAAACAACTGGATCATGTATCATTGATTTGTCGTGAAAATTTAGCTGGTATTCGTGTGATTCGTGCTTTTTCTAAACAGAAACAAGAAAAAGAACGTTTTCAACAGGCAACTCAAAAACAAAAAGATATGCAAATACAGGTTGGAAAACTTTCTGCACTTTTAAATCCAATTACCAGTGTGATTGTCAACTGTGCTATTTTGGTCATTTTGTATGCAGGTGGTTTACAGGTCAATGCGGGATATTTAACTCAGGGAGAAGTAATAGCATTAATCAATTACATGAATCAAATTTTATTATCAATGTTTGCATTTGCTAATGTGATAGTCATTTATAATAAAGCAACAGCTTGTTATAAACGTGTACAGGAAGTTTTAGCTATTCAACCAGCTATTCAGAATGGAAAATGTCTTATTGATAATCAAGAAGGTCCATTGGTGACATTTGATCATGTCAGTTTTTCATATCAGGGTAGCCATGCATTGCATGATCTATCTTTTTCTATTCATCAGGGAGAAACAATTGGAATCATTGGTGGGACTGGTTCGGGAAAATCAACTCTCATCCATCTGATTCCTCGTTTCTATGAAGCGACACAAGGACAAATTTATATCAAGAACAGACCTATTCAAGATTATTCTTTATTTTCTTTAAGACAGATGATTGGTTTGGTTCCACAACAGGCTACGCTCTTTACAGGAACGATTAAAGAAAATATCTGTTTGGCTAAAGAAAATGCCAGCGATGATGAAGTCAAACAGGCCTTGCATTTGGCACAGGCATCATTTGTAGATGAGTGGAAAGATGGCATTTATAGTCATATTACACAAGGTGGACATAATCTTTCTGGTGGACAAAAACAACGTTTAACGATTGCTAGAGCATTGGTGAGAAATCCAGAACTTCTTATATTAGATGATAGTGCCAGTGCATTGGATTTTGCGACTGATGCTGCTTTAAGAAAAGCCATTGCCACACTTCCTCAAACAACAATTATTGTTTCTCAACGTGTCAGTGCAATTATGCATGCTGATAAGATTCTTGTTTTGAGTCATGGTGAATTAGTGGGAATGGGAAAACATGATGAGTTGATGAAAACTTGTGAAATATATCAACAAATTGTCACATCACAAATGTCTAAGGAGGTGGCATAAATGGATATCAAAACAGTGAAGCGTTTATTATCATTTTGTCGCCCGTATATGAAATATTTATATTGTGCTTTATTATGTTCGTCAGGACAGATTGTTTTTACATTGTTGACACCTGTTTTTATTGGACAGGCTGTTGATCATATTATTGGACAGGGACTTGTGGCGTTTGATTTGTTATTTCAAAAAATGCTTTGGATATTGGGAAGTGTTCTGATTGCGGAAATTTTTGATTGGCTGGTAGTGAGATTATCTAATCGTATGACATATGCGATTACAAAAGATTTACGTGATCAATTATTTGAAAAATATGAAACATTGCCTTTAAGTTATATTGATAGTCATGCTCATGGTGATCTGTTAAGCCGTATGGTTAATGATATAGATTTAATTGGTGATGGCCTTTTACAGGGATTTACACATTTATTTAATGGGATTGCGACTATTATTGGAACGATTTGTTTTATGTTATATATCCAAACAACAGTTGCATTGATTGTGATTGTTTTAACACCTTTATCATTGGTTGTAGCAACAATTATTGCCAATAAGACATATAAGTATTTTCAAGAACAGCTGGCTTTAAGAGGAGAACTTGGTGCTTATGTAGAAGAAATGATTGGCGGTGTTAAAGTTGTCAAGGCTTATGGTTATGAACAAACAAATCAGGAGCGCTTTGAAGAAATCAATCAGCGTGTTTATATCAGTGGTGTTAAATCACAGTTTTTAGGAGCATTAGCCAATCCGAGTACAAGAGTTGTCAACAATATTGTTTATGCCAGTGTCTGTATTGCAGGATCTTTATATGTGATTGGTGGCTCTATGAGTGTTGGAGCTTTATCAAGTTTTTTAAGTTATGCCAATCAGTATACAAAACCTTTTAATGAAATTTCTAATGTCTTTACCGAATTACAAACAGCATTAGCTTGTGCTTCAAGAGTTTTTCATTTATTAGATATAGATTCAAGTCCTAAACAGGGTCCAACGAAAACACTTTCGCATATTCAAGGACATGTCCAGATTCAACACCTCAGTTTTTCTTATCGAGATGATGAACCATTCATAGAAGATTTCAATGTGGAAGCAAAACCAGGGCAAACTATTGCAATTGTAGGACCAACAGGATGTGGAAAAACAACTTTCATTAATTTATTAATGAAATTTTATCAGCCACAACATGGTCAAATATGCATTGATGGCATTGATATTCAGGATATGAGCAGTGATTATGTCAGAAGTCTATATGGAATGGTTTTACAAGATTCTTGGTTATTTCAAGGAAGTATTAGGGATAATATTGCTTATGGAAAAAAAGAGGCAACTGATCAGGAAATTATAGAAGCTGCCAAAAAAGCCCATGCACATAAATTTATTATTCAGTTAAAAGATGGCTATGATACAATGATTAGCGAAGAAGGTGGAAATCTATCACAAGGGCAAAAACAGCTATTATGCATTGCGCGTATTATGTTAGTCAAACCACCAATGTTGATTTTAGATGAAGCGACAAGTTCAATTGATACACGTACTGAAAAGCAAATTCAAGAAGCGTTTGATTTAATGATGGAAGGACGTACAACCTTTATTGTTGCACATCGTTTATCAACTATCCAAAAAGCTGATCAGATTCTTGTCATGAATCATGGACAAATTATTGAACAGGGAAAACATGAAGAGTTATTGAAAAAGCATGGCTTTTATCATCATTTATATTATAGTCAGTTTGAAATACAAAAATAAAAACACGAGCTTCGTGTTTTTATTTTATCGAGAAATCATTTTTCTTAATTTTGTCTTATCAACAAAACGTGTTGGGAAACTATAATCTTTTTGAGCATAAACAAATGTAACTTTATTATTATAAGTGAAATTCACTTTTTTCAGTTTACGATAATCTATCAGCATTCTTCCTACCATTAAGTTTTTACGACCTACTAGCACAATTGTTGAAAGAAAATAAGCATAAACAACTGTTAATAGTGCTGCTGCATTTAATCCATTATGGAAAAATGATGAACGAGAAGTGACGATTCCATATACAACAGCAATAATACCACCAATAACAGCAATCAAATAAATGATAGTTAAAATTACATAAAAAATAAGACCACCAGTATTTAAACAAAGCTGTAAAGAATGATCTTGTTTACGACAACGAAAAAACGTAACAATAATGTTAGCGATAGAATATGTAAACCAAAGAAAAATAATTATTAAAACAAACGATAGAACTAATGAAAAAATTTCCTGCATAAATTAAACTTCCTTTCATACTTCTCTATTATACATATAATTTTGCTTTTCGCCTAGAAAAAAATGAAAATATGTGAAATCTTTATGAATTTTTATTATAATAGACACTAGGGAAGTGAAAATATGGAAGATTTAAAGAGTTATGAAACACGTGTTATTGAAATTAATGAAGTTGATGATATGGGAGAATATTTCTTTCATCATCTTTTGAATCGTTTTGCTCAAATTGCAACAGAGAGCGCTATGAAGTTAGGTGTATGGAATTATGATATGATGTCAAAATATGGATGGGTTGTGGCTAAACAGTATCTTCATTTAGATGAACCTATTCATTATCAAGATCGTATTGAATTATCAACAACGATTTCGAAAGGAACATATGTGAGTTTTCCAAGATATTATTATATTAAAAAAGATAATCGTCTGATTGGCACATGTTCTTCTGTTTGGACATTATTAGATATTCAAAAAAGAAGAATGGTTTCACCACAAAAAATAGGGATTACCTTTCCAGAAGCGCCTTTGGAGCATTTATTAGAATTACCACCAGCTATTCAAAAAGATATGGAATTCCAATATATCACAGAAAGAAAAGTTCTATATAGTGATGTCGATATTAATCAGCATATGAACAATACACGCTATGTTGAATGGGCATTGGATTTCATTGATTTTGATAAACATCATCAGTGTTATATCAGTGATTTGAATATTCAATATCGTAAAGAAATTAGACCATTGGAAAAAGTCAAACTTTTTATGGCTGAAAATGGTCATCGTTATATTGTTGAAGGAAGAAGTCAGGAAGATGAGGTTTATTTTACAATAGAAATTTATTTTCGTGATAGATAATTTTCATAATATGAAAACATTTTTATAAAATTTATGATATGATAAGCATGTCCCAAATATCTATAATCGTATTCGTTTTCCCGTAAGAATACAAACAGGAAATAAGTTGCTTTATAGCAACTTTTTCTTTTTTACAAAACAGAAAGAATAAAATATGATTTATGATGTCTTTTATAGTGATTTTTCCAGCCATTGACCACGTTGTTGACGATAGAGAAGCAATAAACCTCTGACACATAATTCAATGCACATAGCCAGCCAAACTCCATGTAATCCCATAGTTTGAACAAAAAGAACGGATAGAGATAAACGAACACCCCAAATACTCAAAAGATTGAGTAAGCTTGGTATAAGAGTATCTCCAGCTCCACGTAACGCACCAGATGCTACAATGGAAACACCATAGAGTGGTTCGGCAAAAAGTTCAATTCGTAAAACTTCTGTAGCCAGCTGTTGGGTCTGCACATCTGGAGTTAAGATTTGAAAAACAAATGGTGAAATGACAAACATAACAATCGCAATGATTCCCATGATGATAGCGCCAAAGGCAACGGTTAAATTGGAAAAGGACTTTGCAAGTTCTTTTTTTTGAGCACCCATGCATTGTCCAACTAATGTGGTTGCGGCAGCTTCCAGTCCATATCCAGGCATATAACATAAGCTTTCAGCAGTGATCGCAAAGGAATGAGCAGCAATTGCAATTGTTCCTAAAGGGGCAATAATCTTTGTAGACATTACCATGGCACCACAAATGGCTATATGTTCAAAAGCTAAAGGTGTTCCAATCTGAAAAGCATTTTTCAATGTTTCTTTTTCAAAATAGAACTTTTCATGATTTTGGAATTTTAATAGAGAAGAATGACAAGTCGTATACCAGAGATTGATAAAACAGACTGTCAACTGAGCAAGCGCTGTTCCAATGGCTGCCCCCACAACACCAAAGTAATGAATGAAAATAAGATTATAAATCACATCTAATCCACACATGGAAGCATTGAGTAAACTCGGTATTTTCATATTACCACTACATTGTAACATGGAACTGCATAAACTATTTAATTGTAAAATAGGTAAACTTAATGTGAAAACAAGAAAATAGGCAGAAGCATTATCAAAAATAGCTGGATCAGCACCTAACCATGTTAATAAACTTTGATTTACAAGCACACCGATGATTAATAATATACAAGAAAAAATGAGGGATGTGATAAGCGCGGTTTTGAAAGTACGACGTGCTTTTTCATATTGACTTGCGCCAATGAGTTGTGCCACCTGAACCGCAAAACTGGTTGCCATAGCACTACATAGACCACTTAAAAGCCAACTGCTGGTTGATACAATTCCAATTGAAGCTGAAGCATCAGGACCGAGATGTCCAACCATGGCAGCATCAATATATTGCATTAAAATAGAAGAAACTTGTGATAAAATCGTAGGAATACTTAATTGAATGATAATATTGATTTTTTGTTTATTTGAAAGTACAGATTGATTTTTGATGATTTCAGTGAAATTTGTTGCCAAAAAAATTCCTCCCATCTTTAAGACATTGGAATCATTATACAATATTTTGTGGGTATGTTACAATAATGTCAAGGAGGATCAAATATGAAAAAAGAATTGGATATGATTCATATTTATGAAAACGGTCAATGTATTAGCTATGGTGGTAATCAGGACTGGTTTTTAGATGATTGGGCCAAAAAGGCTGGTTGTGCCAGTGTTTTAGCAAGTCATCTTTATACATATTATTTATCTATCACACAAATGTCAAAGTCAGAATTTTTAGAAATTATGAATCAGATGTTTCAACGCTTTACTCCAGGAAGAATGGGTTATCCATTTTTATATAAATTTGCAAGAACATTTTGTCAGATGATGCAAGAAAAGCATGTGTTCTTGAAACCTGTTTACATGAAACAGCCTAAAAGTTACTGGCAGGCTATGAAATTTATTGAAAAGAGTATAGATGAAGGTAATCCAGTAAGCTTACTGATTTTATCTCATCAGGCCAAAGAACTTGAAGATGCTAATTGGCATTGGGTTTGTATCACAGGATATAAACATAGTTGTGATGGAGAATGGATTGTGTTTTCTGATTGTGGTATACGTCGTGAAATAGATGCTCATATTTTATTTGATATAAATGAAAAGAATGTTATGAAAATGGTCAGTATGAAAAAGAATCCTCAAAATTGAGGATCCATTTTTTTTATAAGTTTCAACATATCTGATGGAGGCTGACAAGTGAAGGTCAGTTTTTCTTTGGTAATAGGATGAATGCATTCTATTTGATAAGCGTGCAACGCCTGATGATTCAACAGGGCAGAAGAGTGACCATAAAGTTGATCTGATAAAATAGGATGTCCAATAGCAGACATATGAACTCTAATCTGGTGTTTTCTGCCACTATCTAAAACACATTCTATCAAAGAAAGATGATTCTTGTTGGAAAGGCAACGATAATGTGTACATGCCTTTTTACCATGAGGATGCACAATCATGCGTTGTTGATGGTGACGGTCTTTACCAATCGGTTTATCAATGGTATGCCATTGATGATCATGAAAATTTCCCTCAACAATAGCCAAATAATGACGATGAATGTCTTTCATAGACAATTGATAATCTAATAAAGGCTGTACAAATGCACATTTCACAAAAATCATCAATCCACTTGTTTCATAGTCTAAACGATGAATAAAACGAACGGGAAGATTATAACCCTGTTGATGATAATAGCCACTGACACGGTGTGCCAAAGAATTTGTATCATCTGGTTTAGCTGGAAAGACTTGAAGAAAAGGTGGTTTATTCACAATCAATAAAAACTCATCTTCATAAACAATATCTAAATCTTCATATACGGGTGGATACATCCCATCATCTTCTTGAAAAGCTTTGAATGTCAATTGATCACCTTTGACTAATACTGTTGAAGGTGAAACATAACGATTGTTGACAAGATATGATTTATTTTGTTTCATAAGATGAATTGTTTTTTTAGATAAATGAAACTGTTGAAATAAATCAATGATGGATATAGGTGAATCAATAAAGAGTGTTAAATAAGAGTGCCGAATCTGATATTTCATGAGACTTGATAAACTGTTATACGAATATCAATAGTCACATCAAATTCACCTAAAGTATCTAAAACATGACGACGTTCTTTTTTAATATGATAATAATGGGGTGTCATTTGTAAAAGATTGAGTGTATCTTCTTTTGTCTGTAAATGAATGGTCTGTTTATAATCATAACTTTCAACAACTGAAAAAGGTAGACGTATATGCTGATCAGATTTGATTTTAATTTCATCATAAATTAGTTCTTTGAATTCCACAAGATGATAGGGATTAGCTGTAACATGAATGATATAGCTATTTTTCTTTAAACAACGTTCTATTTCCTGTGCATTAACAACCGTAAATAAAGCTGTTATAACATCCAAAGAATGATCATCAATAGGAATGTTTTTAGAATTACCTACAATCCAATAAATATCTTTAGTATATTTTGTAGCCATTTGAATACCAATTTTAGAAATATCTAAACCATAAATCGTTGAATCATCATTTAATAGTTCTTTGATACGATATGTATAATAGCCTTCACCACATCCTAAATCTAATAATTGACGTGGAGAAGATGTATATTTTGTTAGACAGTGCATAACTTCATTTAAAATACCATCATAATAACCTTTATTTAAATGATGTTGACGACATAGAAGACTTTCTTTATTATCACCAGGATTATTTGTGGCTTTATCTGGATTTAATAAGAGATTGATATATTTTTGTTTCGCAATATCATAACAATGACCATTTTGACAACGATAACTTTTACCATCGAGAATAAGTGGTTCATGACATTTGGGACAAGCAAGATGATGCATAAACTTCCTCCTTTTTTGTGCATTATATCATGTTTATATATATTTGAAAATACAAAGCGTCCTAAGAATGTATGCGAATGAATAAAACATGTTTATTATTTTGAAAGGATTTATCAAAAAGAAAAGAGGCATGTTATAATGGGAAAAAGGGAGTGAAGGCTATGAATATCATTGATTTGTTAGACAATGAAACTTTATTTACAAAAAATGAATTAGAGATTGTCCATTACATCAAAGAAAATCCACAGGCTGTCATCCTCATGACGATTAAAGAATTAGCACAGGTAACTTTTTCTTCGAATGCAAGTATTATTAGACTATGTAGAAAACTAGGCTATAAAGGCTTTCGTGATTTTAAAATAGACTTTATGCGTTATATGGAGTCTTTAAAATATGTCAGGCAGGATATTGATTTTTCATTTCCTTTTCAAAGTGATGAACCGACCTGGCAGATTATTAATAGCTTAGCGCGTGTTTATAAGGAGAGTATTGACTTGATTAATAGTCAGTTAGATATAGATGAACTCGAAAAAATTGTGGATTTACTTGATCGTAGTCAAAGAGTCTTTATTTATGCGACTGGAGATTCCAAGATTACTGCTATGGGTTTTACCAATAAACTCATCAAAATAGGGAAATTCTTTTATATCGCAACAGAAAATAAAGAAGAAGTTTCTTTTTCTAAGGCTGCTACACCTCAAGATGTGGCCTTATTTATCACTTATTCTAAGCAGGATGTTTATCGTGAATCGCTTAGAATATTATTATATAATCATGTGCCTATCATCACAATTACCTCTAATCATGATGATATTCTATTTAAATACAGTCGCTATCATATATTGATTCCTCATAAAGAAAAAAATGAAAAAATAGCTACATTTTATTCGCAGATATCTTTTCAATATGTTTTGAGTATTCTTTATTCCTTGTTGTATAAAAAGCAGAAAAAGTCTATAGACAATAGACAATCATAAAAAGAGATTTCACAATAGGAAATCTCTTTTATTTTAAATTTTGAACTCCTTTTTCTAACATTTCCATTTGTAAAAGAGTTTGTTCATGTGTAATGATTTGCGGTTTTCCATTGACTATACAATCATAGATACCATCATAAACTCTCACATAATCACCATCAACACTAGGAACTTTTTCTTCGTGATATTGACCTTGATTATCTACATATGTTAATACACCATAATGTGCAGGAGTATCCTTTCCAAAATCTTCATGATCAGGCATATAGAATAATTTCAGATGTTCTTCCTGACGATCTTTTGTTTGTTTGACAAACATTCCTTTTTTTCCATAAACAATAAAACTTGGTCTTTCTTTGATTCTAAAATAACTTGATTTGACAGAAACTTTTAAAGTCCCATAATAAAGATCTAAATCAAAATAATCATTCATTCTTCCTTCACCAAGCAATTGTCTGACATCATAATGAACATGATCAGGTCGACCAAAATAAGAAATCACTTGATCTAAAGTATGACATCCATGACCATATAAGTAAGAATGGGCCGGATCAAAGTGATCAACATTTTCTGGAACTTCAGGACGATAATAATCAAAATGCATTTCTAATTCTAATAAATCACCTAATTTTCCACTTTCAATGATTTTTTGAACAGTTAAAAAATCGCTATCATAACGTCTATTTTGATATGCTGAACAATATAATCCTTTTTGATTCGCTAAATCAAAGATTTCTTTTGCCTGCTTTGAATTTTCCATAAATGGTTTTTCTACTAAACAGTGTTTACCTGCTTCTAGTACCATTTTGGCATAATTATAATGAAAATGATGTGTTGTACATACAACAATCATATCAATATCAGGATCTTGTAATAATGCATTGACATCTTCACAATATTCTACACCATCAATGGCCTTCCATATATCATGACGAACATGAATATCAAAAATCTTTTTAATCATAAATTTGTTCTGTCTTTGTAAAACAAATGGAATATGGTAACGATTGGCACTTTTTCCGTTTCCAATATAACCTAATACTAATTTATTGTTGATCATTGTCAAAAATAACTCCTTCCTGTTGTCTACCTTTTTCCATAACTTGAGCAACCTGTAAACTTAATTCTATCATGGCTTGTGCTTTTTCAAAATCTTTTTCATTAATGATTCTGATAAATTCTTCAAATTCATAGTATAAACGATGCTGATCTTGAGGGAATTCATATTTTGTCTGATGTCCTTTATTATCAATGAATGTATATTCAGTCATCTGATTCATAGGTTTATCAATCACAATAACGCCCTGATCTCCCTGAAGAGTTGAAGTAATAGGTGCTTTACAGTCTTTAGCTCCAATAGAAATCGCTTTTAAATGAGGATACTCTAAAACCATAATACCGCTTGTATCAATACCTTTTTCAATATTAGCAAAGTAATGCTGACTTTCAGGCTGCCCCATTAACCCTATAATAGCATGTAAATTATAAACATTTAAATCCATTAAAGCTCCACCAGCTTTATGATAATCAAAAGCAGGTAAAATACGACCTTCTTTAAAAGCGTCATAACGTGATGAATATTGACTGTAATTGAAGTTTAAGATTTTGATTTGTCCTAATTTGGATAAATGTGTTTTTAAAGACTGATAGGCTGGTAAATAATGGATATTCATAGCTTCTAAAATGATGATATGATGTTCATGACTTAAATCAATTAAATCCTGTAATTCATGCGCATTGGCACAAATTGGTTTTTCGATAATCACATGTTTTCCTTTTAATATCGCTTTTTTCGCAAAACCATAATGCAAATGATTAGGCAATGCTATATAGACTGTATCAATATCACTGTCTAATAATTGATCATAGTCATAAAAGATTTGATCTAAGTGATACTTTTGACATAATTCTTCAGCTTCTTGTTGAGTTTGTGCAGTTGCCAGTAAATATGTTTTTTCAATATCGAACTTTGAGTAAGTTGTCATTAAATCTTTGACAATCATTCCGGTTCCTAAAATTCCTAATTTCATGATTGCTCCTTCTTTCTTTTTAATTTTTGTAGACAATGGACGATGATTTGATGATCTTGATCATGTTCTAATCCTGAAACAATACAACATCCTATTCTTTGATTTTGGACCATTAATGGAAAACCACCACCACATATCGCAAACTGGGAATCTTGGAGATAATGATCATATTGATGCGTTTGTTCATTCTGTGTCCAGATATAATATGAGGAATGACCAAATGTTTCAACTGTTTTTTGTTTGCGATTCAGCCATTCATCACCTGTTTTTCCATTCATCAGGTATTGAAAAACAATATTATGATGCAAAACAATACGGATACGAATGTTTTTGAGATGATCTTGTTTGACTTTTTCAACAAGCATCTGTCCTAAAATATAGGCATCTTCATGATCGAAAGACTGAAAAGATATGTCCTTTTCTAATTGTAATAAATCATCCATATTTTCACCTCAATGAAATTATCTCATAAAATCTAAAAAAGGGAAATTATTTATAGAATTTTGAAAATAAAGTTCATGATTTATATGGATAATGAAAAAAAGTTGAACTTTTTTATCAAAATGATGAAAATCAAAAAAGGGCTTTATTTTTTTAAGAAATCAAGTAGAATAATGTTAAGAGTGATGAAAGGAGAAGTTTATGGGATTATTTAAAAAGAAAAAAACGGTCATTGATTATGATGCCATGTTTAAAGAACAATATAAGTCTATTAATCAAATCACACAACAGGCTCATAATGAATTGGATTATGTGATTAAAGAATCTTTATATGAAGTGATTGTAGAAAAATATAATGAATTGATTGATTTTATTGATCAGGGTGCTCATTTTGATAAAGCACATTTTGAAGCATTGAGAGACAATGCGAAAAAAGAATTACAATCAATTCATCAGATTAATCAAAGTGAATAAATGAATATTCAGATTATTGAAAAGGTTATAGATGTCTTTAATCGCTATGGAGATGGATTAAGGTTTCAGATTGAACGTTTTGAGGAAGTCTTAAATGATGAAGCACCAGATATGATGGATGAATGTTATGTGGTTGTTTTAGGAATGAAAATGGGTGTTTTTGAAGCTATTATATTTGATGAGGATTTTGAAATCTCTCGATATGTTCGCTATTTATGTGAATTTGCTTCATTAAGTGAAGAAGAAGCTTTATTTATGGTGAGTGTATTTTCTCAAGTGATTGATGAAATAGGTTATTATTTTGAAATACCTGATGTTGAAGAATTTTTAAAAACAGCTTATCAACAAAATAATGATTCACATCTCTATGTTCTGGCAAGAACTTATTTTTTAGGTTTTGGAATCAAACAGGATTATGAGAAAGCTTTTGAAATCTTTTCTTATTTATATCAGCGTGGATATCATGAATGTTGTTATTATATCGGTTATATGTATGAACATGGATATGGTGTTGAACAGGATATTGCACAGGCATTCAATTACTACAAACAAAATGTTGACAGCTTATCAGCTTTAAGGTTGGGGCTGTTTTATATGTATGGACGCTATGTGACTCAAGATGATCAAAAAGCAATCCAGTATTTATCACAATGTCAACAAAAAGAAGCATATCTTTATAAAGGAATTTTATTAGAAAAACAGAGAGAATATTCTGAAGCTTTTCAATCTTATTTATTAGGAGCAAAGCATTTTCAAAAAGAGTGTATGTATAAGGTTGGACTGTTATTGAAGTTAGGTATAGGTGTGGATTTGGATTTAAAAGAAGCCATGCATTATTTTATATATGGATATTATCTGTTGCAGGAAGATTGTGCCTATGAACTGGCTATGATTTACTTTGATGGTATTGTTGTGGATAAAAATCAAAAGAAAGCATTAGATTATTTACATCAGTCAGCACGATTAAATAGTTATGATGCTTGCTTATTGTTAAGCCAATTATATGAACTTGGACGTTATGTAGAAAAGAATCATCGCTTTGCTTTGTCTTATTATCAGCAGGCACAAATTATCAGGAAGGAAAAAGAAGGGGAATATGAAATTATATAAAAAAGGAAATGATCAGTCTTATACTTTAGGTGTTTTTCCAACGATTGAACTGTTAAAGCATAGACCACAGGATGTCGTCAGAGTGGTTGTTCATTCATCCATTCATCAAAATAGGGGATATCCTATGATTCAAGAATTATGCCAACAATATCATATTCCGATTGATGTACATGATCGTACGATTGAAAAATTAAGTCCTAAAAATAATTGTTATGCGATTGGCGTTTTTAAAATCTATACATCCCCCTTACAACAGGCTCATCATGTTGTTTTGGAACATCCCATGGATATGGGAAATATGGGAACAATTATGCGTACAATGTTAGGATTTGGATATAAAAATTTAGCTATTATTAAACCAGCTGTTGATATTTTTGATCCTAAAGTCATTAGAGCGTCAATGGGAGCTATCTTTCATTTGAATGTTGCTTACTATGACTCATTTGAAGAATATTATCATGCATTTTCTGATCATGAATTCTATCCTTTTATGTTGAAAGGGGCTAAAAATATTCATCAGGTTCATTCTCATCAATGTCATAGTTTGGTTTTTGGTAATGAAAGTCATGGTTTGGATGATACATATTTAAATTATGGTCAAAGTGTTTTTATTCCTCATCATGAGGAAATTGATTCATTAAATTTGTCAATGGCATTAGGAATAGCATTATTTCATTTTTCAAAAGCAGAATTTGAAGGAAAAGAGGTATTAAGAGAAGATGTATGATTTTGATAAAGTGATTGAAAGAAAAGGAACAAACAGTGTGAAATATGATGGTGAAAAAATGCAAGATTCACATATGATTCCAATGTGGGTAGCAGATATGGACTTTGAAACTCTTCCAGAAGTCAAAGAAGCTTTGGTTAAGCGTGCCAGTCATGGCGTTTTTGGATATGCTACACCAACTGAAAGTTATTATCAGTCTATCATTAACTGGATGAAGACACGCCATCATTTTGATATTCAAAAAGAATGGATTGTCACAACTTCAGGTGTTGTAGGTGCTTTAAAATTAGCGGTAAGAGCCTATACACAAAAAGGTGATGCCATTATGGTAATGAAACCTGTTTATTATCCTTTTGATGCATCTATCCATTTAAATGAAAGAACGGTTGTAGAATGCCCACTTGTATTTCAGGATGATCATTATGAATGTGATTTTGAAGTGTTTGAAAAACAGATTGTTGATCATGATGTCAAGATGTTTATCTTATGTAATCCACATAATCCCATTGGTAAAGTCTGGACACGTGATGAATTGTATCAGATAGGTAAAATCTGTCAGAAACATCATGTTTATGTGATTAGTGATGAAATTCATATGGACTTTATTTATGAGGAAAATGAACATGTTCCTTTCTATAATGTAGATCCATCATTTGGTGAATTCAGCATTATCTGTACAGCGCCATCTAAAACATTTAACTTAGCGGCTCTACAGACATCTAATATTATTATTAAAAATGAAGATCTACGTGAAAAATTTCAAAAAGAAAAAAATGCTTCAGGTATGAGTGATCCTAATATTTTTGGATTAGAAGCCTGTGAAGCAGCTTATACATATGGAGCTCAGTGGGTTGATGAATTGGTAGATTATTTATCTGGAAATATAGCTTATATGAAAGAATTCTTTGCTGAAAGACTACCAGAAATTAAGGTGATTGATCCACAGGGATTGTATCTTGTCTGGGTAGATATGCGAAGCTTAGGTATGAATAAAGATGAATTAGAAACATTTATGTTGGAAAAAGCACATTTATGGCTGGATGAAGGTTATATTTTTGGAACAGGTGGAGAAGGATTTGAAAGATTTAATGTCGCTTGTCCACGTTCAACATTAAAACAAGCTTTAGAACAATTAGAAAAAGCAATAAAAGAAAATATATAATTTTAAATAAGGTCACATGAAAAGTCACATGATGATCTTATTTTTTTATTTTGACAGTAAAAAGTAGACTTTTTAATTCATTTTATCTTCTCATAATTTTATTAAAAATCGGTAATCTAAAATAACACGGGGTTGTGGGGTTTTGGATTATAAGAAATTGTGGGAAGGCTGTTCTTCCCACAATTTTAAAACTGTATAGGAGAATCATGATCTGATGATGGGTCATGGTTCTTTTTTTCTGCTTTTTCTATCAGTTT
>NZ_NFLD01000012.1:0-59294 GCF_002160725.1 Massilimicrobiota sp. An142
TTAATCAATACATCAATATATATACCATTGCATACATCTAAAAATCCAGATATTCTTGGAGAAGCTTTAAATAAATTGTTTCTATTGGGATCATTAACTCCAAAAACTCTAGCATTTTCTTCAGTGTAAGGTGCTTCTCCAACTGATCCATCTATAGCTACAACTGTATATCCTTTCAATGTTTCATAATCATTATTCTGATAATAGTGCTTACATAACTTTGAATTTATATATGGAAACACTTTATAATCCAGCTTTTCCTGTGCCTGAAATATCGCCTGCTTGGAAACTGACTTTTCCAACCCAAAAGATGAATAGTAATGATTGATTTCATTGGCAACTGTGTAACCTTGTCTAGATATGAGAAACTTGAGCAGTCCTGTAAGTCCCAATTTTGAATCTCTTGTAAAATATCTGGGATCTTTTCTAGCAATCTCAAAAATATCAGGATGAGACAAAAGAGCATCAAAATATTCAAATGTAGAATAGATAGACATTATTCTTCATCATCATACACAAGTCTAGGTTTCTTTTTAGCATACATGGCTTTAAGATAGGGAACCTGTTCTTCAGTAAGAAGACCAAAACTACGAATAGTGCGGTGCTTGATTTTATCACCATCACGATAAGACTCAACAAGAGAGCAGAAATAAGTTCCTTTTTTGCCTCTATTATTTTGAACAACCTTCACAAACATAAAACCACTCCTTTTCTATACTACAATTATATCATTAAATCATTGAGATTTCACTAAATATGATATATCACTTCTATAATTACTTATGAATCTTAATAAACAAAAAAAGAAATCTGAATATGTCAGATTTCTAATTTAAATTTGTCGTTAAATTGACGACATTGAGCAGTAAATTCTGCTTCTTTTTAGCATAAGATATATTTAAAATCGTTATTATCAGTTGAATAAATAAGATCTTCTGAAGTGTCATTACGAAAATGGAAGAGCTGTCCATCTTCAATTTTTCCATTCCATGTTGCAACAACAATAATATCTTTTGATAATTCTTTAAGGAAAGCTAATAAATCAATTTGACTGTTTTTTGCATAAAGAATTTTTTTATTATCTAACAATAAAACTTTTTGGTGGTAAGTTGTTAAAAAGTTTTTCATCTCAGGTAGAAGTTTTTCACTTGGTGTATGATAGAAAATCTTATCAAGATCAAGAATAGGAATACCTGTTTCTTCACTATATTGACGAATGACTTTTGATTTTCCACTTCCAGGCTGTCCAATGATTAGTAAAAGTTTGTACTCTGCATGACTGATGTCTTCTATTTTTTTATTCAAATCCATTGCTATAATCTCCTTTTCTGTTTTTATTTGTTAAGAATATTATAGCATTTTCTGTAAGCGTTTTCTATGTATATCGTAAAAAAAGCTTTTTTTATCTTTTATTTATATTCTTGTAAACATAATATCAATTGACCAATTAAAATATATTCTTGAATATTTTCTATTTTGATGATACGTGGTAGATACTTTTTAGGTATATATTGAGCAATCATCTTTTTTAACTCATCAACATCAGGAATAAGAGTGCAAGAAAGAATAATAGCTTCTGGTCCAATCACAGAAGATAAAGCTACAATTGTTTTAGATACAAGCTCTAAAGCGCCTTCAGGTGTCTTGGCAAGTGTTTGTGGTGGGGCAGAATAATTGAGTGGTAAGTATTGCACTTCTCCAGCAATATGCGCATGACCTTTAACAAGTTGTCCATTAACAATAATTCCTGCTCCTCCAAAATGATTATTTGGCTGAAATAAGAAAATCAGTGATGAAAATTGTTGTTGAGAAGCGTAATAACCGACTGCAGCAGTATTGACATCATTATCAATGACAATATGTTGATGGTAGCGCTCCTTGAGTAGCTGATACATGTTAAAATTATTTAATCCTATGATACTTGTAGAAGCGACAAAACCATTATTGATAATACCTGGTGTTGAAATGCCAATGATTTGAATACGTGGATATTGTAATAAGATTGTATCAATGACATCATAAATGTCTTCCATGCTGATTTTAAATTTAATAATTTCATTGCTGCTGATAATATGATTTTGTTCATCATAGAGATGATAGGCAATGTGAACACGTAAACTGTTTCTAAATAGAGACAAAACAAGAATCTTTGTATTTTGATGTGGAATGACTTGTAATGGTTTGATAGTTGATTCAGTTTTAGAATTATGAGGTAACTTTTGATGTTCTAAGGCATGTCTGACAAGTTGTAAAGTTTTGGCGACATCATATTTGGCAAAAACTTGTGGAGGTACTTTTAAGACAATTTTATCTTTTAAGATTTCCTGTACTTTTGCATGCATGAATGAGATTTGTGGAGCTAATAAAATCACATCATATTCATTGCCTACATTAAATAAATCAGTATATCCAATCGCTCTGACCTCATAATGATAATCTAAAATTTGAGCTGCTTCATTGAGCTTAGAAGCAAAATAAGACGTTGTTAAACCACCACTACAACTTAATAATATTTTGATTTTTGGTTTATCAACCAATTGTAGAATATTATTCATCATTTCATTAAAAAGTTCAGTAGCATGTTTCATAGTTTTCATTTGAAAATGAAGATAAAACTCAATATTTTGAGTCATTGTATTGGTAACACTTAATTCAATAATATTTAAGGGATTAAAAATAACTTGACTGAAACTATAATTGGTTTTAATATCTATGATATTTTCATTTTTATCATCAAGATAGATTTGACATTGACTTTGATCCTGAATTAAAATCCATTGCTTAAAAAGCATTGTGTGAATATCTCTTAAAAATTCATCCATAAAAAATCCCCCTTTATCTTTATTATAGAGGGAGAAATGGATAAAATCATATATTTTGCTAAAGTAGAAAATAATTTTTTAAAAAAAGTTCTATTTATCAATATTTTTGATAAAAAACTATCATAAATTGAAGAATGAATTGTTTTGTAAATAATAATCAATGACTTCTAAAACACCTTCATCATTAAATCCTGGTGCCATCCATTGAAAATCTTTTTTCATTTCTTCTTTTGCATTTGCCATCACATAGCCATATTTGACTGTTGATAACATCTCTCGATCATTGTCAGCATCACCAAAAGCCATAACTTCATCAGGTGAAATATGAAACTCTTTCATTAACAATTGAATTGCCATGCCTTTGCTGACAAAACGAGGAATAATATCAATACAGGCATGTCCGCTATCAACAATTCTAATATCTTGACTGGCAATTTGAGTCAAATCATGAATACGTTGAGTTGTATTTTGTTGAGGTAAGTAAAGCGCAAATTTCACAATAGGTTCTTTAATGAGTGAAAAGTTTTGAACTTTTTTCACATGAGGAAAATAGGGAAGAAACATTTGATAATAATGTTCAGGTAATGATTCTAATGTGTAAGATTGATTTTTTGTACATACCCAGCATAAAACATCAGGCATTGTTTGAAGTGTATCAATAATCAGTTGACTGTCCTGAGAGGATATATGTGCAAAATATAGCTCTTTACCTTCACTGATAATGTAACCTCCATTTTCAGCAATATAAGTTAATTCATTTTGAATATGAGGAAAACAGTTTTGAAGTTTCTTGTATGGATTACCACTTGCTACCACAAAGCGAATGCCTCTATCTTTTAATATTTGATAAATGTGATCAAAACGTTTTTGATTATAAGATGAATTTTCATCTAAAAACGTTCCATCCATATCTACCGCAATCATTTTTATAGCCATGAATTTATTCTCCTTTATTTGATATATAAGCATTATAACATAAAAAATTAAGGAAATATTAATAAATAGACATGAAAAATATGGATAATAAAAAGAGGAGGGATTGATATGAAAACAGTTATCATAAAACCCCATCATTTTATGGATATTTTTAAATTATATGGTACAGGAATTGAAGAATTTGTTCCTGACCAAAAGATGGGACATGATTTTTATGCTATTGCTAATGCTATTATAAAAAATCCTTATTTGCTTTGCCAACTGACAATAGAAGGGGATGATATATGTAAACCATGTCATTATTATCAAAAACATCAATGTCAGGACACTCTTTTTCATATTCAAGGTATTTCAAAAAAAGGACAATATAATCAATTGTTAGATCAAAGAATTATAGAACTGTATCAGCTTTATAATACCCAATATCAAGTGTTGGAATTATGCCAGATATTTTATCGTCATCATGAACTTATAGCGAAGGTATGGAAAGAGGAAGATGATCAGCAAGTGGAGAAACGTCGTGACTTTTTCGTAAAAGGTGTAGAAAAATACTTTTTTAAATACAAAGATGATGTCATGACAAAATATTTTGAAGATATATAAGAGTCAAAAAGATGCAATCATGTGCATCTTTTTTCTAAATATTCATAAATAGATAGATTTTTTTGTAAAAAGAACTGTTTTAAATTCTGTTCATCAATAATTTTAACATGATGATAATCTAATATCTCATAAACAGATTTTCTATCCTGCGATGTTTCCTGATATAAGGAACTATTTATTTGAAAATGATTCCCATCTCGCATATGAAATTGATAGATAATATTATAATATGTCACAGGTCCAAAACCAATGCCACCAATCTTTTTTTCAACATGGATTTTAACATTGCAAATATCTTTGTATAAATAATGTCTGGCTATTTCATGGGTTGTGTTTTCTAATACCGCTTTTATACTCTTTGCCTTCATTTTATAGCTGTCAAATATATAGAAATCGACAATTCCAAATTCATAGTATTTTTCATGAAATAATATGAATATGAAAATAATTGTCAGGAGGATAACACTCAATAAATATAAACCCCAATGTATATGAGTCATTGTATGAGTATTGATAAAATATAAAAGAAAGCTCATAGTGATCAAAGTTGTAGAAATAAATATGAATATGATTTCTTTTAGAAATTGAAAAGGGGTTGTTTTTCTTCCTAATGTGACAACAGGGTAGGGCTTTATAAATTCAGATGCTTTATGAATAATTGATTTAATTTCATCATGTAAATGAGCAGGCTGATTTTGAAATTCTCCATCAATAATTGCATCTAACAAGGGAATGTTTTTTTGATTTAAATGAAAACATTTCTGTTGAACTTCTTCTAGATTTTCAATCTTTGCTTGTAAAAATTTTAAATGTTTATTTAATATATTTTGAAATTGATCTGGATTTAGAAGAATTGTTTGAATCATTTCTAGAGGAATATCTAAATCTCTTAAAAAATGTATTTTTCTTAATATCTGGACATCTTCCTGTGTATAATTTCTATAACCATTTTCATCCCTTTTTGGCTTTAAAAAACCTAATTTTTCATAATAGCGTATTGTTTGAGAATTAATTTGTAATAATTTTTCGACTTCTTTGATTTTCATATGCATATCGTCCTTTCGTCTTTAAGCGTCTGTGATTATATTTGAAAAGAGTTATATATGATCTCTTTTATTATAACATACACCTTTCAATAACTATAAGGTCAATATGATTTTATAAAAAAAGAGCTTATAAGCTCATTTTATTTAATAATTTAATTTTTTTATTTTCTTCTCTATTTCTTTGATGATTTTGATGAATTCATCATCACTTTTTCCAGTAGGGTCATCTAAATTCCAATTATCATCAAAACTTTTACCTACATATGGACAAGTAACGTTACATCCCATAGAAATAGCGATATCTACTTGAGGAATATCTTGGACTAATTTACTATATTGGTTCTGTTCCATATCAATTTGATACATGTCTTTTATAAGTCTGACAGCATCCTGATTAATTTGAGGTTTCAATTCTGTTCCACAAGAGTAAAAATCATATCTGTCACTCATAAACTTTTTTCCTAATGCTTCAGCAATTTGACTGCGACATGAATTATGAACACACACAAATGCAATTTTAAGTTTTCTTTCCATATATTTATTGACCTTTCATTTTTATTGATAAAATATGTTTGACTTCATCTACTGATAAAACTTTCCCAAAAGAAACAACTTCTCCATTCAATACTAATGCTGGTGTGGACATAACACCATAGGATGCAATTTGAGAAAAATCAGTGATATGTTCAATTGGTAAATTAAAATTGAATTCTGATAATGCTATTCTTACTGATTCCTCTAGTTTATCACATTTTTGACATCCTGAGCCTAAGATCTTTATTCCATCATCTTTTATTAATTCCTCAGCTTTTTTAACACTTTCCTCATCAATCTGACTACAACAACATTCCTTTTTTTCTTTCTTTTTAAATAGATTCATATACATTCTCCTTTTCATCTTTCATAATCAAACTTTGATTCCACATTAAGAATATGTTCATTGTCTTTGCTTTTTCTAACTCTCATCCATTTTTTATCCAGATACTCATTCATATATTCAATAATTTCATCAATAGGATATTCCTTACCATCTTGTCGAAGTTCTAAGCCATTGCATGTACATGCTCCAATAGCATGAATGGAATATTCTATTCCTTTTTCTTTTAATAACTGATTGATATCGACGATCATATTAAAATGAACAACATTTGCCATATGCCTTCCTCCTAATACAGTAAAAATGAAAATATGTTAAACAAATAACCAACAATCATAATTCCTAGAGTACAGATTGCAATAAACAATGCTAGAAGTTTGGGTTTTACAGCCTTTTTTAGCATAATCAGTGAAGGTAAACTTAATGTTGTCACTGCCATCATAAAGGCTAATACAGTTCCAAGTAAAGCACCTTTAGCCAGTAAAGCTTCGGCGACTGGAATAGTTCCAAAAATATCAGCATACATTGGAATTCCTACAATTGTTGCTAAAATAACTCCAAAAGGATTATTTCCACCGAGTATGCCTTCTATCCATGCTTCTGGAATCCAGTTATGAATAATGGCTCCAATTCCTACACCTATCAAAATATATGGAAAAACTTTTTTAAAGGTTTCTATAACCTGCTCCTTGGCATACTGAAGACGTTCTGTTTTACTTAGATCTGGTGAGCTAATATCTACATGACTAGATTTCATAATGAATGCTTCAACATATTTTTCCATATGCATTTTTTCAATAACTATTCCGCCAATAACAGCAATAATAAGCCCAACTATAACATAGGCGACTGCAATTTTGATTCCAAAGATACTCATCAATAAAACAAGACTTCCTAAATCAACCATAGGTGAAGAAATCAAAAATGAGAAAGTGACTCCTAATGGCAAGCCAGCACTTGTAAATCCAATAAATAGCGGTATAGATGAACATGAACAAAAAGGCGTTACCGTACCTAATAAAGCAGAAATGATATTTGCTTTTATACCAAGAAATCGACCTAGAATTTTCTTGCTTCTTTCTGGTGGAAAATAACTTTGAATATACGAAATCATAAAGATCAATACACATAACAATACTGTGATCTTTATAACATCATAAATAAAAAACTGAATACTGGCTCCAATATTAGAAGTGATATCTATACCAACAGAAGTTAGCAATAAAGCAATCAATTCATTGAGCCAGTTCATTCCTAAAATTTGATTTTGAAAGAATAACCAAATTTCTTTCATAGTTCCTCCTTATATCGATATATTTCGATTTATATATTTGAATTTTTGCCACCCTAATGGTGGCTTTATAAAATGAAAAATCATTTACATGCAATAATTTTTTAAATACTGGATAACTTTTTCAATCCCATCACCTGATAAAGAATAATGTGACCACTTGCCATCCTTTCTTACATTCACAACCCTTGCATCTGTTAATATTTTCATATGATGCGATAAAGTAGACTGACTTACATCAAGAATTTCTAAAAGTTTGCATGCGCAATGTTCTCCATCTTTTAAGATATCTAGAATTTTTAAACGATTAGGATCACAAAATGCTTTAAAAACTTTTGCTTCCTGTTCATAATCTTTATTCATAGCATCACCTCATATCTATATTCTTCGATATGATATTAACATACATATCGATGATTGTCAATGTGATAAAAATAGAGAAGAAATGGCAAAATGTTGATTTTATATTTGATAAATGATTAATCAAATATTTTTATATAAAAACAAATGGAAATAGTATACAATATTTAAAGGAGATGATTTCTATGAAAATAATTGCATTTACAGGAGCAGGAATATCAAAACAATCCAATATTCCAACATTTATGGAAAGACCTGATATTAGAGAAAAATTATTTAGAGATTATGCAAATACGCATCATGAAGAATATAACGAAGTCATTAGACAACTGAAAGCCAATATGAATGGAGCGAAACCTAATGATGCCCATTATGCCTTAGCTCAGTATCATATTCCAGTCATTACCATGAATATTGATGGTTTACATAAACTGGCTGGCAGTGATGCTTTAGAAATGCATGGTGGTTTACCTGACGATGATGAAATGTCTATTGCCTGGTCATTATATAATAAACCTGTATTATATGGAGATCCTGCACCAAATTACCAAAAAGCTTATGAAATGGTATATGATTTAACACCAGATGATATCTTTTTGGTGATTGGGTGTTCTTATCATACAGCGATTGCGGTTGATTTAAGAGAAGTTGCGAAAAGTCGAGGGGCAAGAATTATTGAAATCCAGGAGGATGCTGCTCATAATGTCAGAAAAGTATTAGAAAAACTTATGAAATAAGTAGGTATTGATGGAGAAAAAGTGATGGAAGATAAAAAAGTATTGCTTGATCATATTGATAAGATTCATACGACAGAATTAGGAATAGAAAGAATAAAAAGAAACATAAAACTTGATACACAAGATGTTGTGGCGTACTGTCGAAATAAGATTTTAGACAAAAATTGTCATATTTATAAACGTGGTAAAAATTGGTATTGTGAGGTTGATCAAATCAAGATCACTATCAATTCATTGAGTTATACAATTATAACAGCACATAAAATGACATAAATAGTTATCAAATAAAAAATATGAAAGAATGGAGAATCTTTTAATGAAAAAGGATATTCAAAAATGTTTGGAAATATATAAAGAACAGTTAAATCAAGGATATATACAAACTGCTTATTTGACTTTGATTCAATATGTTGGACAATTAAAATCAAAATTTCCTTAAGATTATAATACAGGAAATATCTCATTTGGATATTTAGATTATACTTATTTTGCTTTTTTTAATCAGTATTTAAGAGATCAAAAACTAAGGTTTGGAATTGTATTAAATCATGAAAAACTGCAATTTGAATTATGGTTAATGGGACAAAATGCAGATATTCAAAGAAAATACTGGAAAATATTACAGAAAACAAAATGGAATCATAATCAAAAAATAATGCCTAAATATTCCATTGTGGAAATTGTTTTAGAAACAAACATAGATTTTGAAAATCAGGAAAGCATGACGCATTATATTATTGAGCGTTCAGTTTCTTTAGCATCACAAATACAAGAATATTTAAAACAAATCCATAATGAATAATATATAGTCAAATCATTGTTTTATTCATGAATGGTATGGATTCAAAAATATTTTCATATAAGTTTAGAAGAATGAGCATCAAAATACAGAGGTGTGTTGATATGGAAATTAAAGAAATTAAGAAAAATAAAAAACAATTTCTTTCATTGTTGCTTTTGGCTGATGAACAGGAAGATATGATAGATCAGTATCTTGAACGTGGAACAATGTATGTATTAGATGATGATGGTATTCAATGTGAATGTGTTGTGACTGATGAAGGTCATGGAATTCTTGAAATCAAAAATATAGCAACTAAGCCAGAAGCACAGGGAAAAGGATATGGGCGTATTTTGATAGAATTTATTGTTGAAAAATATAAAGAAAAATATTCTGTTTTACAGGTTGGTACAGGAGATAGTCCTTTGACAATTCCTTTTTATGAAAAATGTGGTTTTATCCGTTCACATAGTATTCAAAATTTTTTTATAGACCATTATGACCATCCTATATATGAGCAGGGTATTCAATTGATAGATATGATCTATTTACAAAGAAAGCTATAGATAGGTAAGATACAAAGAGAATGTAGAATATGTCGAAATGACATTAGGTAAATTAATAAAGATTTGTGATAAATGATAAAAGTTGATTATAAGTTCAATTCTAAAAATAGAATAATGATGGTTTATAGTAAACTGTATAATAAAAAAATCAAGTCATTATAACTTGATTTTTTCGTATTGCAATAATTGTTCACGTGCTTTTGTGTAATGCTTTAATTGTATAACAATTTGTTTACGTGTTTGTGTCGTAATATATTCAGCACTCACTATCGCAAATATTAATGCTACAACCATAAAGATAGGGGTAGAATATAAGAAAAATGCACTATGTGTTAATAAATATAAAACAATCAAACATGCAACAATAGATAATGTTTTGATTAAAATACGAATGCTTAAAAAGCGAGCATACATATCATTTCTAATATTCTGATATGTATCTTGTAATAATGTAATAATTTCAGAGCATTTTTCAAGTGTTAATTCATAATCATTAATATTTGTACGAACATCAACTTTAATTGACATCTCTCAAACCTCCTCTTACACATCGACTACATTATAACACCGTTTAAAAAAAAATAAAGAGATTTACTTCAAATATAAAACATTGTATACTAAATACGGGTGATTCGATGAAAGCTTTAGGACATTTCAAAACAATAACAAAACATAAATGGAAAGTCATGAAACTATGCTTTCGTATTGGTTTATATAAACAGGGTCTACTACATGATATGTCAAAATATTCATGGTGTGAATTTTCTACAGGAATCAAGTATTATCAAGGTGATAAGTCGCCAAATTCTGTAGAACGTCGTGACAAAGGTTATTCTTTAGCCTGGTTACATCACAAGGGAAGAAATAAACATCATTGGGAATTTTGGGTCGATTTTACACGTAATGGTTTGCAGCCTGCCAAAATGCCGACACGCTATGTTTTAGAAATGTTTTGTGATCGTATAGCAGCCAGTCAGACTTATCAAGGTGATAAATATCAAGATACATTTCCACTCGCTTATTATGAAAGGGGAAAATATTCTTATATTATGCACCCTGATACACGTGCTTTTTTAGAACATCTTTTACATTATCTTCATGATCATGGCTTAGATCAAACCATTGTATATATTCGTACACATCCAGAATGGAAGAAAAAATCATAACATGTATTCTTTTTCATATAGTATTTATAGGTGATACTATGAAAAAAATCATGTTTTTTTTGTGCTTTTTATTATGTATAGTCAATGTACATGCCGTTGATTTTCAAGGTCAATCATATATTGTGATGGAAAGTACTCAACACAATGTATTAGAAGGAAAAAATATTCATGAAGTCCAGAGTGTTGCTTCCATATCTAAGATTATGACAGCGATTGTTGCGATTGAAAATGGACAACTGGATGATGAATATGAGATTGGTGAAGAAGTCAATGAAGCATGGGGAAGTGGCATCTATATACATATAGGTGACCGCATTAATTTAAGAGATTTATTGCATGGTTTATTATTGAGAAGTGGAAATGATGCAGCTAATGTGATTGCAAAAAATGTTGGTGGAAGTATTGAACACTTTGTTGAAATGATGAATCAAAAAGCTCAGGAACTTCATATGACAGATACACATTTTTCTAATCCAACTGGTTTGGATGAAGAAGATGATGGAAATCAGTCCAGTGTTTATGATATGGCTTTGCTTATGTCTTATTGTAGTCAAAATCCTATTTTCAATGATATCGTCATGAAAGAAACTTATAAACGCGAAGATGGTGGGGGAACATGGCATAATAAAAATAGATTGCTGGAAGAATATGAGTATTGTGTTGGAGGAAAAACAGGATATACCAAAAAAGCAAAACGTACCTTAGTCACACGTGCAATTAAAGATGATGTTTCTTTAGTTATTGTGACGTTTAATTGTGGAAATGATTTTGAATTTCATCAAAAAAAGTATGAAGAATGTTTTCAAAAATATCAAAATGTACTGGTTTTATCTAAAGGAATCTATCAGTATCACGGTCATTCATTTCTCATTGATCAGGATCTTTATTATTGTGGGCAGGAAAGTCAAAATGTATCCCTGCAATCACAGGGTGATATATTAAAAGTTTATGTGAATGAAAATCCCATTTATGAAGTCAATCAGCAAAATGCTTTACAAATGATTTTTCAATATGCATGGATGTTATTTGGAGAATGCATGAATGGCTAGAATCTGGAAATGGAGCGTTGTTGTCTTTTTGTTGATTGGTTTATGTCGTCATCAGGAAGAAGCCATGATGACAGCTTTAATGGATACACCATTTATGGTATGGGATTTACTTTTAAATGTGTTACTGGCAGCTTGTTTGTGGGGTGGTTTTTTAAACATTATTCAAAAAACAGGATTCATGAATTATTTTTCAATTATTTTTAAACCATTGTTTCGTGTCATTTATGGACCAGTCATGAAACATGATGATGTTTATACTTATCTCTCTTCTAATGTGATTGCAAATCTTTTAGGTTTAGGAACACTTGCGACTTTGAGTGGTATTAAAGCTTTTCAAAAACTTCAGGAATACAATCCTCATCCACAACGTCCAAGTCGTGAAATGCTGACTTTAGTGATTATCAATACAGCAGGATTATGTTTATTTCCATCAACATTATTTATGATCAGAAAACAAATGGGCTCACAGGATATTTATGCATTTTATCCATATATGTTAGTTATTGGTATTACAATTATTATCATTGGATTGATTATACAAAGGGTGATTGATCATGAATAAGATTGTTTTTATTTTATTTCTCTGTGTCTTTATTGATGGTTTAATCAAACATTATCCTTTATTTGATTTGTTTATTGAAGGTGTCAAAGACGCTTTGACATTATTTCAGACACTTTTTACAACATTAATGGCATTTATGGTTTTTGTACAATTACTTCAAAGTAGTGGAACTATTGAACTTTTGAGTCATCTTTTTCAGCCGGTGTTACAATTCTTACAGATTCCTATTGATATACTTGTACTCGGTTTGTTAAGACCTGTCAGTGCCAATGCTTCATTATCATATCTCTATTCGTTTTATGAAATATTTGGTGTTGATCATCCTTTAAGTTTACTGGCAACACTTATTCAAAGTGGCAGTGATACAACATTTTATGTTGTGACACTTTATTTTTCTTCTATTCATATGAAGAAAACCCGTTATGCTTTACCTGTAGGTTTAACGATGGATTTTTTGTCTGTCATATTTGCGATTATGATTTATTTAAAAATGTTTGTATAATTTGATAAACTATGTATAATGATAGGGAAAGGACGTGATACTGTGGAAAGACTACAAAAAGCAATTGCAGCGAGTGGATATACTTCAAGAAGAAAAGCTGAAGATCTTATTCGTCAAGGGAGAGTCGAAGTCAATGGTGAAGTCGTAAGTGAGTTGGGCTTTAAAGTCAAAAAAGGAGATTTGATCATGATTGACGGAAAGGCTCTTCAAAGTGAAAATAAAGTTTATTATGTATTTTATAAACCTAAGGGATGTATTTGTTCATTAAGTGATGAACTGGGAAGAAAAACGGTTATTGATTATTTGCCTGATGTGAAGGAACGTATTTATCCAGTGGGAAGATTGGATTATGATACATCTGGTTTATTGTTGATGACGAATGATGGAGAGTTTGCAAATTTAATGATGCATCCTTCATCACATTTAGAAAAGGTTTATGAAGTAAGTGTTAAAGGTTTGGTTAATGGTTTGACTGTTCGTCAATTAGAAAAAGGTATTTATCTTGAGGGAGTCAAGACTTTACCTTGTCGTATTAAGATTGTTGGTAAAGATGAAGAACATGGAACAACCATGTTAATGATTAAATTGATTGAAGGAAAGAATCGACAGGTTAAGAAAATGTTTGAAGCTGTTGATCATCCAGTTAAAAGATTACATCGTTTACGTGTGGGAACAGTTGATTTAAAAGGATTAAGACCAGGACAATATCGTATGTTAAAACCTCAAGAAGTGAAAGAATTAAAGACGATGGCATTATCTAAGAAAAATGCCAGAAATCGTTAAATAAAGGGATATCTTGCAAGAGATATCTTTTTTTGTCGTTATTTGTATGATGAAGTTTATTGAAGACTGATTTGAAGTGATTATAATAGAAAGCAAGGAGGATGAAATATGCGTAGTGTTGTTTTAGAACCGGGAAAAACAAATGTTTGTGGTATCTGTGGGGCTAAAGAGCCTTTTATTGAATATAAAGAATTAGAAGGTATTCATTTTATATGGTGTAATAAATGTCATACAATTAGCTTTTTTAAACCACCACAAAATGAAATGAAAAAACATTTAATTGAAAACGAAATGAATTCTTATCCATTAAAAAAAGAGCCTTAAGCTCTTTTTTATCTTATTCATTAACAATTGCATCAACTGGGCAAGATGCTGCAGCTTCTTTTGCAGCTTCTTCTAATTCAGCTGGAACTTCACCTAGAATGTTTTCTGCTAAACCGTCAGCGTTTAAATCAAAAACTTCTGGACATACTGCTGTGCAAGAACCACAACCAATACAATTTTCATTAACTTTATACATTTTTATTACCTCCTATTCATACGCCTATTATATACTAAATAGAATTATTTTAAAAGTTTATTTTATAATTTTTTATAGTTATGTTATAATGAGGGCGGTGATGCGAAATGGAGAAACAAACAAGAATTAATAAATATAAAGAATTAAGAGATGAAATGAAAGAAGAGGTAGCAATTGATCGTCAGATGACATATGAACAAGATGATGAAGAAGATGATTTTTTAGCTTTTTTACCTCAAAATCAAAAGAAAGATATTCAGGATACATTGATGGAACCTTTATCATATGAAACATTAAAACCTGATAATGAAGAAATTAAATCTGCTTTAAATGAAGCAAAAGTGAATGTTGGTAAAGAA
The DNA here is from genome assembly GCF_002160725.1 of Massilimicrobiota sp. An142. Taxonomy (NCBI): domain Bacteria; kingdom Bacillati; phylum Bacillota; class Erysipelotrichia; order Erysipelotrichales; family Erysipelotrichaceae; genus Massiliimicrobium; species Massilimicrobiota sp. An142. The sequence goes on from NZ_NFLD01000012.1 coordinate 14,961, forward strand.
CAATATAATACACGTTTAGATATTTTAAATAAAATTAAACAATCTGAGGAACATCAGCCTCAACATGCACAAACGTCTCAAACACAGGAAATAAAGGCTGAACCACAAAAGAAAATGTCTTTATTAGAAAAATTAGCTGCAATGTCGCCAGAAGAAGATGCCGAGGAGTTAAAGAAATATGAAGAAGGTTTGACTGTTGCGGATTTTATGAAGGAAGATAAGAAAAAAACAAAACGTGAAAAAGTTGAAAAAACAAAACCAGAAAAAGTAGAAAAAACTAAACATAAAGAAGAAGTGAAAGTTAAAAAACAAAGAGAACAAATTGTAGAAGAAGATACAGAAGAAGAAAAAGATAGTAAATTAGTGACAATTTTAAATTATGTGATTATTGTTTTTATTGTGATCTTTATTGTTTTAGCATTCTTTATTGCTAAACAGTTGTTTTTTTAAAGAATTCAGTTGGTTTTGAAAAGTGAGGTTATAGAATATGACGAAAAGAATTTCAATTGCTATTGATGGTCCAGCTGCTGCTGGAAAGTCAACAATTGCCAAAATGGTAGCTAAGAATTTAAATTATACATATATTGATACTGGAGCTATGTATCGTTGTGTCGCTTATTATGCCTGGTTAAATCATATTGATTTCCATGATGAACAGGGTGTATCAGCACTTTTAAAGGATATAGATATTCAAATGTTTCCAGATGGAACGATTCAATTGAATCATGAAGATGTCACATCATCTATTCGTGAAAATGAAGTGTCAATGGGAGCAAGTATTGTTTCTCAATATGAAGCAGTCAGAACTTTTCTCGTTGATAAGCAGCGACAAATGGCTCAAGGTGGCGGTGTGATTTTAGATGGTAGAGATATTGGAACGGTTGTTTTAAAAGATGCTGAGTTAAAGATTTATCAGGTTGCCAGCATTGAATGTCGAGCATTACGTCGTCATAAAGAGAACTTGCAAAGAGGTCTTGAATCCAATTTAGAAGACATTCAAAAAGAGATTGCTTTAAGAGATGAACAAGATATGAACCGTCTTATTTCTCCTTTAAAAAAAGCTGATGATGCCATTGAAATTGATACATCAGATATGACATTGGAAGAAGTTGTTGCAAAAGTGATGCAACTTGTAGAACAGAGAGTATAGGGAGTGAATAATCATGAGAAAAGGAATTGTAGCAATTGTAGGACGAGCGAATGTTGGGAAATCAACAATTTTTAATCGTATTGTTGGTCAACGCATTTCCATTGTTGAAGATACTCCAGGTGTTACACGTGATCGTATCTATGCGGATGCATCATGGCTGACACGTGATTTTAAAATCATTGATACAGGTGGAATTGAACTGGAAAATGCTTCTTTTACTGAACAAATCAAAATGCAGGCTGAAATTGCTATAGAAGAAGCAGATATTATTTTATTTGTTGTCAATGGTCGTGAAGGTGTTACAAAAGAAGATCTTTTCGTTGCTCGTTTACTACAAAAATCAAGAAAACCAATTGTATTAGCTGTTAATAAGATAGATGATCAGAAATTTAAAGATAATATTTATGATTTTTATAGTTTAGGTATTGGTGATCCAATTGCAGTATCAGGAAGTCATGGTATTGGTATTGGAGATGTTTTAGATGAAATTATTCATCAATTGCCTGCTGTGGATGAAAAAAAAGAAGATGATGTGATTCGTTTTTCAGTGATTGGAAGACCAAATGTTGGAAAATCTTCTTTAACGAATGCCATTTTAGGTGAAGAACGTGTCATTGTATCAGATATTGAAGGAACAACACGTGATGCTATTGATACACCTTTTGAAAAAGATGGACAGAAGTATTGTGTTGTTGATACAGCAGGAATGCGTAAAAAAGGAAAAATTTATGAAAATGTTGAAAAGTATTCTGTTTTACGTGCTTTATCAGCTGTAGAAAAAAGTGATGTTGTCTTAATGGTTATTGATGGGAATCAAGGAATTATCGAACAAGATAAACATGTAGCTGGATATGCCCATGAAGCTGGAAAAGCTGTTATTTTAGTAGTCAATAAATGGGATCTGATTGAAAAAGATTCTAAGACAATGAAAAAAATGGAAAGTCAGATTCGTGAACAATTCAAATATTTGGATTATGCACCTATTATTTTTGTATCGGCTAAAGATAAAAAACGTGTTCATTTGTTGTTGCCGATGATTCAGGAGGTTTATGCCAATAGTCAAAAACGTGTTGCGACAAGTGTTTTAAATGATGTTTTGATTGATGCACAAACAATGAATCCAACAACAACATTTAATGGGGGACGTTTAAAGATTTATTATGCCAATCAAGTGAGTGTCTGTCCGCCAACATTTGTTTTGTTTACAAATGATCCACAATACTTACATTTTAGCTATAAGCGATATTTAGAAAATCGTTTACGTGATGCATTTGGTTTTGAAGGAACACCAATCCACATTCTTTGTAGAAAGAGGGACTAAGATGAAAATAGCAATTTTAGGAACAGGAAGCTGGGCTACAGCACTAGCAAGGGTCTTTAATGATAATGGTCATACAGTTATGTTATATGGTATTGATCAAAGCGAAATTGATGATATTAATATAAGACATTGTAATTATAAGTATTTTAAAGATGTGAGATTAGAAGAAAGTATTGTTGCCAGTGCATCTTTAAATGATGCTATAAAAGATGCACAATATCTTTTAATTACGATTCCAACACAATATGTCAGAGGGGTACTGGAACAGGTCAAACCTTTATTGACACAACCTGTCACTATTATTAATGCGGCAAAAGGATTTGATATGAATACCAATATGCGTATGTCTGATACAATCAGAAGTGTTTTAGACAGTACCAAGATTCATCCTGTTGTTTCCTTGATTGGTCCATCCCATGCTGAAGAAGTTGTTGAGCGTATGCTGACTGTTGTTTGTGCTGTATCACTTGATGAAGATTGTGCCAAAGATGTTCAAAAATTATGTTCTAATCATTATTTTAGAGTCTATACTTCAACAGATGAAATTGGTGCAGAATATGGGGCTGCCTATAAAAATGTTATTGCTGTTGCTTCTGGAATTATTGCGGGGCTGGGCTATGGTGATAATACACGTGCAGCTTTAATTACACGTGGACTTTATGAAATGAGTCTATATGGAACAGTCAAAGGTGCTAATCGTGAAACGTTTTTTGGCTTGACCGGTATTGGGGATCTCGTGGTGACATGTTCTTCTATTCATTCACGTAACTTTCAGGCGGGACTGGAAATTGGTCAAAGCAATCGTGCATTGGATTTTATGGCACATAATACCAAAACCTGTGAAGGGATTCGTACGTGTAAAGTCATTCATGATGATGTAGCAACACATGATTATGGTATAGAAGTGCCGATTGTGGATGCGGTTTATCGTGTTCTATATGAAAATGCTACACCGCAGGAAACGATTCACTCCTTAATGTTAAGAGATTTAAAAGCTGAACAATAATGTTCAGTGATGCATATATTAATATGGGTGATCGAATTGGATAAACAAGATAAGTTATTGGATAAGGTTTCACAAAAAACACATGTATCTAAAGAAGATATACTTTCATTAGCGAATGATTTACAAACAAAAGATTTAAAAGATGAACAAAATATCAGAGATTTTGTACAAAAGATTTCTCAATTAACACATAAACAAGTGAAACCAGAACAAATGGATAAAATCATTCAAATCATTCAAAATAATCAAGTCCCTTCTGATATTCAAAAATTTGTGTAAATCATTTTCTTGAAATATTATTATAAAAAGATTATAATAATAACTGATGAAGGGGTGTGAAAAGATGTATTTATTTTCTTGCCAAAATGGACAATTGTATTGATGATATTTGCAGGAAAATAGAACTCTTTTAATCACAAATGATGTATATAACGACAGGAACTATTTTCTTGTCGTTTTTATTTTGGAAAGGAGTGATACTTTATGTCTTTAATACAAGTTCAACATTTAACATTTGGGTATGATGGAAGTTATGAATTGATTTTTGACGATGTTTCATTTGTATTAGATACACATTTTAAAACAGCTTTGATTGGTAGAAATGCAAGAGGTAAGACGACACTTTTAAAACTGATGATGCATGAATATGAATATCAAGGACAAATCATGATACATGAAAAATGCTGTTATTTTCCTTATGAAGTAAAAAATCCTCAATTATTGACATTAGATGTCTGTTACGAAATTGAACCATCACTTGAAAACTGGCGGTTAGAAAAAGAACTTCGTTTATTAGGAATGGATGCAATGGATGTGTTTTATCGTCCTTTTGAAACACTTTCTCATGGCGAACAGACAAAAGTTTTATTAGCTATTCTTTTTTTGAAGGAACACTCTTTTTTATTGATTGATGAACCAACGAATCATCTTGATCAAGATTCTCGTTTGAAAATTGGAGAATATTTAAAACGTCAAAAAGGTTTTTTGCTTGTCAGTCATGATCGTTATTTTATTGATAGCTGTTGTGATCATGTTATGGCGATTAATCCAACAACGATTGATATTGTGAATGGAAATTTTTCTAGCTGGTATAATGATAAGACCAAAAAAGATGAAAGAGAAATGATGCTGAATAAAAAATTAAAGAAAGATATTGTAAAGATGGAAAAATCTAAACAACAAAAAGAAAATTGGGGTCATCAGATTGAAAAATCAAAAAGAGGAGCTGCTGATAAAGGCTATGTAGGCCATATGGCAGCAAAAATGATGAAGCGTTCTAAAAATATTGAAAAACGTCAAATTCAGGCTATTGAAGAAAAAAAGAAGCTTTTAAAGGATGTAGAGGAATATGATGATTTAAAAATAAATTGTTTAAAGTATTTTCAAAAACAACTGATTCAGTTTTCACATTTTTCATTGTTTTATCAACAAAAGACTGTTTTTCAGGATTTATCATTAACAATCTGTCAAGGTGATCGTGTGTTATTAAAGGGACCAAATGGTTGTGGAAAATCAAGTCTGATTCATTTTTTATTAGGAGAGAAGATTGATCATGAAGGTGATTTTCATTGTGGCAGTCAACTGAAAATTTCCTATGTTCCTCAGGATTGTACATTTTTAAAAGGGAATTTGAATGATTGGATTCAAAAGTATGGAGCAGATCAGACAATGGTAAAGACTTTACTTAGAAAATTGGGATTTTCACGTTCACATTTTGATATCGCATTAGAAAATTTGAGCCAGGGTCAAAAGAAAAAAATCATGTTAGCTATTTCACTGGCAACCTCGGCCCATTTATATATATGGGATGAACCTTTAAATTATATTGATATTTTCTCACGTATCCAACTTGAAAATGCAATTTTAACTTATCAGCCTACTTTGTTGTTTGTTGAACATGATCAATATTTTCAACAGACCATTGCTACGAAAATAATGGATTTTCAAGAACTGGTTTGACAAATAATGTGTATCCATATACAATAAAAGACAAAGGAGAACACAGATGAAAAATTTAGTTGTTACAGATAGAGATATTTCAACTGACTTTTTTCAAAATTCAGTTATTGTGAATTTAAATAATATTCATTATTCAACATGTACAGGAGGATTATCTTGTTTAAAATGTGAGGGTTCCTGCTATTTTAAAGATGATATGAGTATTATTTCTAAATGGACAAATGATTGTCAGTTGATTATATATATTACAAGGGTGAAATATGGATGCTTTGATATTCCTTTTAAAAAGATGCTGGAAAGACTGGTCGTTAATCATGAACCTTATTATACAATGGTGGATGGGGAAACCTGTCATTTGGGGTTAAGTCAGTTGCGTAAAAAATTATTGGTGATTGGATATGGTCAGGCAACAGATGCAGAAAAGAAGCTGTTTAAAGACATTTTAGATGATTCGACATTGGGTTTTTCTTATTCATCTGTTGATGCTTATTTTTGTGAAGAAGATGAGCTAGATGAAGTTCTGCATACGTTTGGAGGTGTTGATCTTGGCTAAAATATTATTATTGAATTCGGGATTGAAACATACTCAAACATTTATGAAACCTTTTTTATCAAGATTAGAAGTTTATCTTGATGATCGTTGTGATTGTTTAGATGTTCGCCATGTATCGACCTTTGATGAACGTACTTTTTTTCAATATGATCAGGTTATTTTTCTTTTCTTCATTGCGCTTGATTCTATACCATCTTCAACATTAGAAATTTTTGAACGTCTAGAGTCACAGCCAAAAGGACCGACTGAAATTTATGCATTGATTGCTTGTGATGAATACGAACCTGAAAAATGTGATATTTCAGAGAAAATTTTACAAAATTGGTGTCAAAGAGAGCAATTACATTATAAGGGCAGCTTAAAAATTGGATCAGCACTTTTTATTATGAAGACGATTTCGCGTTTTGTTGTGTCTAATGAAATGAAGCGCCTTTCTGATGCTATTATTCATCATCAGGATTTTTATAGCAAGACAACAATGTTAACAGATCGTATTTTTATGAAAAAAGCCAATCAGTATTGGAATAAAGAAATTAAAAAAATGAATAAACACAAAAAAAAGCAAAAGCATTAACACTTTTGCTTTTTTGATATCATTCCATAATCTGTTTAATATAGTCAAGAGGAACACGTAAGCGATGAGCTAGTTCTTCATAAGAGAAGCCTTGACTGAGAAGTCTTTTGATGATTTTACGCATACTTTCTCCCACTTCTATGACATGTCCATCCAAATCATAGAAACGGACAACTCTTTGCCCCCAAGCGCCTTCTTTTAAAGGATGTAATAGTGTGACATGATATTGATCTAAAACATACATGAAGGCATCAATATCTTCTGTTTCAAAAGATAATTCAACAGCGTGATTCAACATGATAATCTCTTGATCAGTTTTGTGAATGAGATCTTTCCAGATTTCTTTTGATTGAAGCACGATACCAGATGACAATGTGACTGAACCATGAAAATCTAATAAAACTTTTAATCCTAGAACTTGTTTGTAGAATTTTTTAGATTGTTCTAGGTTATTGACAATTAAAACAGTATTTTTGAGTTTCATAATATCCTTCCTTTTCACTATGTTTCATTCTACCATAAAAACATGAACTTTTTTTATCTTTTTGTAATTTGTTCTAAATAAAAAAGAAATTCATATATTGATGTGTGAGAAGGAGGAAGTCTATGCAGACAATAGATATATTAAAAGATATTGGAAAAAGATGTGATGGTGACATCTATTTAGGGGTTGTTGGACCAGTCAGGGTGGGTAAATCATCATTTATTAAGCGTTTTATGGAAAAGGCTGTGATTCCATATATTGATAATCCAGACGCTAAAATACGTGCTACTGATGAATTACCCCAATCTGGTGAAGGGAAAATGATCATGACGGTAGAACCTAAGTTTGTTCCTAATCAGGCTGCTCACATTCAAATAGAAGATAATTTAGGAGTCAATATTCGTCTTGTTGATTGTGTGGGTTATGTCATAGATGGAGCGAAAGGTTATCAGGATGAGCAAGGTATTCGTTATGTCAAAACACCATGGTATTTAGAAGCTATTCCTTTTGATGAAGCTGCGAAAATAGGGACCCAAAAAGTGATACAGGATCATTCAACGATTGGGATTGTCATGACTTGTGATGGCTCTATTTGTGAAATACCTGGAGCAGATTATGTACAGGCAACAGATGATGTGATTCGTGAACTTAAAGAAATTGGGAAACCATTTGTGATTGTTGTCAATTCAAAAGATCCTCAAAGTCTACAGTGTAATCAGCTTGTTGAAGATTTGAAAGAGAAACATGATGTTCCTGTTATGGCATTAAGGGTAACTGAAATGAATGAGGAAGATATAACGCATTTATTAAAAGAAGCATTATATGAATTTCCAATTCATGAAGTGAAGATTGAAGTTCCTCGCTGGATAGCTTTAATGGATTCATCTCATTGGTTAAAACAGACATTGGATGAGTCATTAGAAAAATCATTATTAGAGATTCATCGTTTTAGAGATGTAGAAAAAATAGCAACGCATATGAGTGAATTTGATTTTATTCGCAAAGCTTATCTTTCATCTATTGATACATCTTCTTCATCAGCAACTTTACGTATTCAAGAAAGAAATGGTCTATATCAGGAAATATTAAATGAAATTTTGGGACAGGAAAAATTCGATGCTGCATTATTTTTAAAACAGGTACAGGATTTGAAACAGATGAGTCAGGAGTATCAGGCTTATCAAAATGCCATTAGAATGGTTAAACAGACAGGATATGGATATGCTTTACCTTTAATGGATGATATAGAATTAAGTGAACCTGAAGTGATTAAACAGGGACCACGTTATGGAATGAAACTTGTTTCAACAGCATCAACTATTCATATGATTAAGGTTGATATAGAGTCTACATTTGAACCTATTATTGGATCGAAAGAACAGGCAGAAGCATTTATTCAATATTTACAAAGTCATGGTGAAAATAATAAAGAAGCTATCTTTGATTGTGACGTTTTTGGACGTAAATTGGGCGATTTGATTAATGAAGGTATGCGTGTGAAATTAGCCTCTATGAATGAAACCGCTTGTATTAGAGTGCATGATATTTTAAGTAAAATTGTGAATAAAGGGAAGTCAAATGTGATTGCAATAGTTTTATAAATTTGTTATTGCGCTTAGGTTTTTGAAATGTTATACTACTACTTAGATTTAAGTAGGAGGCAGTATAAAAAATGAATAAAAAAGAGCTTATTGATATCGTTTCACTAAAAAAAGATTTAACAAAAAAAGATGCTGAAGCGTTAGTAGATACAGTTTTTGATACAATGATTGAAAGTATTTTGAATGGGGATAAAGTGCTTATTTCTGGATTTGGAACTTTTAAAGTGAATAATCGAAAAGAACGTAAAGGTGTAAGTCCTAAAACAAAAGAAGCAATGATTATCCCAGCTAGTAAAACTGTTTCATTTAAGCCAAGCAATAGATTAAAAGATGCAATGAATTAATTGCATCTTTTTTGACATACTGAGTTAACATAATGGGTATATTATAATTATTGAGGTGATGAAAAAATGTTTTTTCCGTTTTATGGAGTTTACTATAATAGCTATTATATGATTGGAACAATCTTTGTTATTTTGGCTGCTATATTGGCCTTATGGGCACAAATGAAAGTCACATCTACATATAGTCGTTATAAAAAGCTAGCTAATATGCGTGGTATAAGTGGAGCACAGGTGGCAAGAGAAATATTGGATAGTGAGGGATTATATGATATTCAGATTTATGAAGTGAAAGGTCAATTAAGTGATCATTATAATCCTGGTCGCAAGACAATTAATCTTTCCAGTGATATTTATCATGGAACTTCTATAGCTTCTTTAGCTGTAGCAGCACATGAATGTGGACATGCCATTCAATATAAAGAAAAATATATTCCTATTTCATTAAGAAATGCTATTTTACCAATTGCGAATGTTGGACAGTATTTAGGATGGATTGCCATCTTTATTGGGTTGATTCTTGGTCAAACAGACATTGCCTGGATTGGTTTTATTGCAATGTGTGGAATCTTGGCTTTCCAACTGGTGACTCTCCCAGTAGAGTTCAATGCATCTTCTCGAGCACTTTCTATTTTAAAAACACGTTATTTAACGACTTTGGAATATGATGGTGCTAAGAAAATGCTATCAGCTGCAGCCATGACTTATGTTGCGGCTTTGATTTCAACATTAATGAGTATGTTAAGAATATTTTTGATTATTTTAGGTAATTCAAGAGATGAGTAAAGACCAGTGATGGTCTTTTCATTTTTGTTTTGCATTTTAGACTTTTTGTTATATAATAGAAACACTGGAGGTGGACAGATTGAAAAAACATACATTTATTATTTCAGTTGTTGTGTTAGTTATTATTTTAGCAGTTGTTTCTTTTTATATGTTATTTGTTCATGTTCCATATTATCAATATCATCATCAACTTGATGAAATTAGAAATGAAATTTGTGAAACAAATCAATATGAATATGATGATTATTTTAGTGAATATCGTGGTAAAGAAACTTATTATATTGTCAAAGTGAAAATAAATGGTGTTGAATCTTATGTGGCATATAATAAGGATTTAAAACTGGTAGATACTTATCAAGGTGAAGTGGCTGATGAAGCAGTTGTCCAAAAAGCTATTCAAGATAAATATCAGGTCAATATAGAAAGTATGGAAATTGGTTATGAAAATGAACGATTTGTATATTATGGACGTTACCAGGATGAGCAATCTTTGTTATATGTATATTATGATTTGGCAACTGGAGAATTTATAAAAGCAGTAAGGCTAGGAGAATAATATGGATGAATTATTAGATTATCGTTGTGTTGATTTTCAGAAGTTATTGATTTTAAAGTCTAAACAACTGCATATTTCTGATCAGGAGTGTTATGTACTGTTGTTGATTATGACTTTAGATGATATAGGAGTTAAACCTATTACACCATCACAAATTTCACGTATTTGTTCTTTATCACTTCGAAAGATTGATGATATTTTGATGTCATTGGTTGATAAACATTGGATTTCAAGACAACATGGTTCATTAAATCTCAAGCCTTTACAAAAAATGTTGTTAAATCAACCGACTCAAACAGAAAGCCAGGATATTGATTTGGTTAGCATTTTTGAAGATGCCTTTGGACGTAGTTTAAGTCAAAGAGAAGTACAGTTAATTAATTCTTTAAAGTGTCAGGGCTTTGATGATGAAATGATTGTTGATGCTTTAAATGAGTCAGTGAAATCAGGTGTTATTACTTTTCGTTATATCGAAAAAGTATTGGATAATTGGGCACGTTATGGCGTTACAAAGCGCTATGCTCCTGCAAAGCCACAACCAAGTCATAATGAGGTTGAACAAAGTATAAAGGATTATAAATGGTGGGAAGAAAATGAATAAGGAAAGAGTCAAACGTATTTTAGATGTTTTTGATGAGATGTATCCAGATGCTAAATGTGAATTGGTTCATCATAATGAATTAGAATTGTTAATTGCAGTCATGTTATCTGCTCAAACAACAGATGCGAGTGTGAATAAATTAACAGAACAGTTATTTCAAAAATATCAAAGTGTTAAAGATTATGCGAAAGCCCCTTTATCGCAATTAGAAAATGATTTACGTACTATTGGTCTTTATCGAAATAAAGCGAAAAATGTCAAAGCAATGGCGCAAAAACTCATTGATGATTTTGATGGTCAGGTTCCTTGTGATCATGAAGCCTTACAGACATTGCCAGGAGTAGGGCGTAAAACAGCGAATGTCGTCATATCAGAAGGATTTAAAGTGCCTGCTATTGCAGTGGATACACATGTAGAACGTATTTCAAAAAGGCTTGGTTTTGCTTTTAAGAAAGATTCAGTTTTGGTGGTTGAACAAAAGCTACAAAAAGCTATACCTCAAGAAAGATGGATTAAAACGCATCATCAAATGATTTTCTTTGGTAGATATCATTGTAAATCTATAAATCCTGATTGTCAGCATTGTTCACTCATTGATATATGTAAAGAGCCTAAAAGAAAAAAATATTTAAATATAGAAAAAGACTGAAAACTCATTGTTGAGAATTCAGTCTTATTTTTTATTGCGTTGGAGTTTGTGTCGGTGTTGTAGGCTGAGTTGGGTCAGGTTGTTGTGTTTGACTTGTGGTCATGAATGAATCAGTACCAAGAGTCACAGTTTGACCATCAGCTTGTGTATGTGTAAATGTGACAGAATAAGTTGTTCCAGCGGATAATTGACTAAATGTAATTGTACCACTTTGTTGAAGTGTTTGATTTGTTCCATTTAACGAAGCTGTAATGGAAGTTCCAGCAGGGACAGTGACCTGATATGTAACTGAACTTTCTGTTAATGCAGTACGTGTATAGCTTGCAGGCGTTGTGTCTTCTACTGTGATTGTTTGTGAAATTTTATTAGAAGTTCCATTGCCACTTTCAAAAGCATAGTATCCTGTTACAGTATATGTACCAGGTGATAATGTGTAATTTATTGTTCCAGTGGCACTATTTAAAGTTTCACTATGAACAACATTACCAGAGGCATCTGCAATATCAACTTTATAAACAACTTTTCCATATAATTGATTAATATTACCTAGATATGGAAGTGTGTAACTATTTCCACCAGCTGTATATGTTTTTGTAGGTGTTGCATCTTCTGTCATGCTCTTTGGATCATACTCAGTGAATGTGACATTGAGCTTATCATTAGCAAGTTCAGCTGTAAAAGATGACAGATTATTTAAACTAGAACCATTTGCACTACCACTAGGTGTATTGTTCTTTTTGAATAAACCAGAAACAACACGATTATCAGGCACACCTTCACCTGGAGTCACATATGGATAAATACCTGATACACAGCTTGCTTCTACTAATCCAGATGGTTGAGAAGGATATGAATTTTTCATACCATCTTCATGTAAGAATTTGGCAATCATCGTTGCGATATTATTGGAATCGCGATTGCTTTTTGTATAATAACCTTTTTTTTGATCTTTAGCATTATAACCTGTCCAGACACTCCATGTATAATCTGGAGAAAAAGCTGATAACCAGGCATCTTTATTTTGACCACGAATTTTTTCATTAACACTTGTATCATCAGCATGGTTAGAAGTTCCTGATTTAGCACCAATCTGATATCCTAAATTTAACATACTATACATTCCAGTTCCAGATTTGACATAGTCAGTCATGATATCACGAATCATATAAGCTGATTCTTCAGAAAGGGCTTGTGTTTTTTCTTCTTGATATTTTTGATCAATTTCAATAACTTCACCAGTTGTTAATAATTCGATTTTTTGAACTGTATGAGGTTCAATATAAGTTCCACCATTCGCAATGACAGCATAGGCACCAGCTTCAGATTCAGGAGTGACACCTTGTCGCCATGCTCCAATTGCATAACCAATGTCAACTGATTCGCCTTCCATATCAAATCCCAAGCTTTCAAGATATTGAGTTGCACCATCAATACCAATACCATCACCAACATCATTACCATTACAATCTTTTCCAGTAATGACTTCACTAAATGTTTGTAAAGCAGCAGCATTCCATGAATTGCTTAAGGCACTCGAAATAGAAATATCACCATTATATTTTCTTCCGTTCCAGTTGCTAGGAACAAAACCATTCGCATATTCATAAGGAACATCATGGACATAATGGGCTGTTGAATAATCTAAGAATTCAAATGCAGCAGCATATGAAATTAAAGGTTTTAATGAAGAACCAGGCTGGTTCTTTTGACCATAGCTTGCACCTGTTTGAGATGCATATGCATATGTTGTCCCTAAAGGTGTATAATCACGTCCACTTAAAACACCGACAATGCGTCCTGTTGTGGATTCTTGAATAACAGCACCCACTTGAATTCTTGAATCCTGAAAATCATATGTTTCACCACTTGCAATATCATCTAATTGTTTTTGAACATCAGTATCAATATATGTATAGATACGCATAGGTGTTTCATATGGATCATAACCAGTTGTTTCCTGAACTTCACGAATGACTTTATCAGCATATGCCTGATATTGTCCGCTTGTTGAAATTGGATTTGATTTCAATGTGTTTTCAACTGGAATAGCTTTTGTAGCTTCGCATTCTTCTTTAGATATATAACCATGCTGTAACATTAAACCTAGAATTGTATCACGACGATCTTGAGCTAAGTCCAGGTTTCTAAACGGATCAAAACGGTTTGGAGAGTTTAAAGTACCTGCTAACAAAGCCGCTTCTGGTAATGTTAAGTTTTGTACTGATTTATCAAAATAATATCTTGAAGCTGCATAAATTCCTACTGTTTGAGGACCATATCCAAAATATATTTTATTTAAATAGAGTTCAAGAACTTCTTCTTTTGAAATTTGAGAAGTTGCTTCGATTGAAAGAATAATTTCACCAATTTTTCTTTCAATGGTTTGTTCCTCATCAGGATAGTATGACTTTTTAATTAACTGTTGAGTAATTGTTGAACCACCAGCTGTAATACCACCTGCAGCAATATTACCTACTAAAGCTTTGACAATACGAGGAACATCAAACCCGTTATGTTCAAAAAAACGTGAATCTTCAGCAGCTACAACAGCATCAATCATTACTTGAGGAATGTCATTGTAACTGACATTTTTTTGAACACCACCACGAGCAACGGAAAACCACTCTTCACCGTCTGTTGTACATAAAACAGAAGATTCATCAGAAGTGAGTTTTTCCTTTGAAAAGCCTTCTACCTGTTTGAAAATCCCAAATCCCAAATACATACCAGTAGAAGTAATCATAACCGCAACAATTAAACAAACAACTTTAATAATTCGTCTTTTTTGTTTCTTGTTTTCTGTTTTGGTAGATTTTTTTCGGTTTATTTTTTTCATCATTCATCCTCCTTAAAATACCAATCGTCAACAACTTTTAAATAATCTAATCTTGGTTGATAGCCTTGGGGTATCAGATGTCCAAGATTTTTGATTTTTTCATATGTTATTGATTTTCGCTGGGAATGATAATAATCATTAATGATATGACTTGCGTCAATTAAGTATACCTCATTTAATGAGGTAAATGCAATAATAACAAAAGCAATCCCTCCATGATTGATGATTTTTTGTAGATGATCAATCTGATGTTTTGAAATATTTGCAAAAGGAAAGGTCTTGACTTTTGTTTCTTTAGCTTCAAAATCCACATATTTCCCACGATAAAGTCCATTATAGTCTGTGGTTGAAGGTGTTTTATAATAAGCTTCTACAATTTTAGCGGCTTCACGTCTGGGATAGTTAACTTTGACAATTTGAATAGGCGTTGGCTTTTTATAAATAACCGCAATATCATGTGAAAGATAATATTGATTCGATAATGTAATATCTTCTTCCAATGACATTCCACGATGAGCTGTATAATGTTTTTTATCGTGCGTTGGTAATGTTGAAGATTGCCAGCTGCGTTTCATATTAGGGTAATTAACCATAATTATATCCTTTCATTGATTTACCATATTATTATAACATATATTTTTTCCATCTTGTCTAATTTGTGTGTAAAATCATCTTTTTTTAAAAATATCTTGCATTTATAATTGTTTTTTGTGAAAATATGGAGGAGGAAAGGTGATGGATATGGCAAAGAAAATACAGTTAAGTCCAAAAAAAATTTTAAACAAACATTTTCAAATAGATTTTAAGGGTTATAGTGCAACCGAAGTAGATTATTTTTTAGATACAGTTGTTGAAGATTATGAAACATTTGCGCAAATGTTAAATGAATCTTATGAACAGATTGAAAATCTACAAAAAGAAAACGAAGCTTTAAAAATGAAAATGGCAAATATGGAAAGAGAACATTTGATTCAACAGGATAATTTACGTTCTATGGAAGAAAATCTTTCATCTAATGTAGATTTGTTAAAAAGAATCTCTAATTTAGAAAAAGAAGTCTATAAAAATAAATAATGATTGCTTTTTTTTGCGATTTTGAGTAAAATATGCATGCTCATGAGAACCGATTGCTAGAAATAGAGGAAAGTCCGGGCATCCACAATCTGCGATGATTGTAGTGTTTGTACTGCATCTAATAAATGCAGGTAGCATCTTGCTAACGACAGACCTAAGACCTAAACCGTCAGGCATGGTTGATAAGTCATAAAGTGCCACAGAAACAATGTCTTTTGAAAAAAAGAGTGAAAAGCGGTAAACTCTGCAAGGATGAAACCCAAATTTTGGTAGGGGAGCTTCATAGAGGGAATTGAACTGATATGAAGATGTGTTATACACATAGATAAATAATCGGTTGAAAAACAGAACTCGGCTTATCAGAATGAGCAATTTTGTCGATAGAAATGTCGACTTTTTTTTCTACCTAAAATAAAAATATTTATTTTTTTTGACAGGAAATTATATAGATATAGGATAAAATTCATAACTTGTTCATAAATTCATAAAATAATAGTGTTGGTATTGTAAAAATAACTATTTTATGGTTTAATATGATTATTATTGAAGGGACATTTTCTGGAAATAAGGAGGTATTTTTTTTGGATAATTTAGGTCAAAATATTCGTCAAAAAAGAGAAAAGAAACAAATGACGATAGAAGATTTATCAGCAAAAACAAAAATTTCAGTCGCTGTTTTAAGAGATATAGAAAATGGAAAATTTGATCGCTATAAAGGTGATGAAGCTTATGTAAAGATGTACCTCAAAAAAATCTCAAAAGCTTTAGAGATGGATGGAGAACAGTTAACAGAGCAATATATAGAATTAACTCGTGAAATTGAGTTGGAAGAATTAAAGGAAAAAGAAATACAGGAAGATCATAATGAAGAAATTGTGAATAAAGGGAAAAAATTCTCTTTTAAAGCACCTCAATTAACTAGAAAACCTTCTGTATATGAAGATAAATCGCATGTAACGATTATTCGAGCAGCTATTATTTTGGTTTTAGTGTGTCTGGTGATTGTCGTTATTTGGTTTGGATTTTATGCAACACGTACTCAAAGTGATGATCCAGCAAAACCTGACAATCAATTGACAGTAGAAGGAAATGTGGAAACAACACCTCCAGATAATCAGCCGTCAAATTCTGGAAATAATGGGAATCAATCACAAACAGCACAAGGAACTGTAGAATTTACTAGAAATGATTTTTTAGATTATAATTTCAAATTGCCTGCAGATGCCCAAACATTTACATTGAAAGTTGAATATAATGCACCTTGTTGGGCACAAATGAGAGTCAATGATGAGATATATGATCAGTTTGTATCAAAAATTTATCATGAAAATGAAGATGGTGAAACTGAAACAGTAGAATTGACATTTAATGTAAGTGATTTTGAAAGTTTAGATTTACGTAATGGTAATAATAGAGGACATCGTTATTATATTAATAATCAGGAAATTCCATTAACTGATGAAGATATCAATACTAATCAAGATAGACCAGTCAATTTCATTTTAACATTAGAGAAGGAATAATATGAATTTACCTAATAAATTAACAACAATTCGTTTATTGAGTGTCCCATTATTTATTATTGTTTATTTGATACCATATCAATCATTAGGTATTGAGATACCTGTTTTTGATGTTTTATCAACATCATTATCTTTATTGGATATTATTTTGTTTTTGATTTTTGCTTTATCAGCATTGACGGATTATTTAGATGGTTATATTGCCCGAAAACAGCATTTGATTACGACTTTTGGAAAGTTTATTGATCCAATTGCTGATAAATTGATTGTCAATACGACTTTGTTATTGTTAGCTTCAACACATGATATTCATATCATTATTCCTATCATTATGATTTCAAGAGATATTATTGTTGATGCTATTCGTTTGGTTGCCAGCCAAAAGAATGTTGTTTTAGCGGCAAGTTATCTAGGAAAAGCAAAAACAATGACACAAATGATTGCTATTTGTTTGCTGTTATTGAATAATATTGTTTTTGCTGGTTTGCATATTCCAATGGATCAGATCATGATTTGGCTTGCAACATTGATTTCTTTTGTGAGTGGAGTAGACTATTTTATGAAAAATAGACAATATATCATGGAGAGTATGTAAAATGGAAGAATTAGCTCAATTATTAATACAAAGAAATATTTCGATAAGCAGTGTAGAGAGTTTTACAGTAGGTGGTTTTGCCAAAACAATTGGTAGTATTAGTGGCATTTCAGCTGTTTATCGAGGAACATTAGTGAGCTATCAGACACGTATTAAAAGAGATGTTTTGCATATTGATGAAAAAATTATTGATCAGTTTGGCGTTGTTTCTAAAGAAGTCGCAGGACTGATGGCCATTCAAGGACAAAAAATGTTTGATAGTGATGTATGCATTTCTTTTACTGGAAATGCAGGTCCATCAGCAATGGAAGGAAAACCAGTTGGTTTGATTTATATTGGTATTGCCTATGGTGAAAATATATATACTTTTTGTTATCGTCTTTCTGGCAGCCGTGATGATATTCAAAAACAGGCTATTTTGATAGGAATTGAAAAAATTTTAGAAATTTTGAAGTAATTTCATAAAAAAGTGTTGTATATAAATAGTAGGAGGAATATTTTATGGCAGAAAAGAAAGTGAAAAAAACAGAATCAGTTGATGATAAAAAAGAAAAAGCATTAACAGATGCCATTCATTTAATTGAAAAGCAGTTTGGTAAAGGGTCAATTATGAAATTAGGCGATCGTGTGGCAGTTGATATTGATGTGATTCCTACCGGTTCATTAACACTGGATGCTGCACTTGGTATTGGTGGTTATCCCAAAGGACGTATTATTGAAATTTATGGTCCTGAATCAAGTGGGAAAACAACATTAACACTTCATGCGATAGCAGAAGTTCAAAAACAGGGAGGAAGAGCTGCTTTCATTGATGCAGAGCATGCTATTGATCCTATTTATGCGAGAAATTTAGGAGTGAATGTTGATGAACTGATTTTATCACAGCCTGATAGTGGAGAACAGGGGTTAGCTATTGCGGAAACTTTAGTAAAGAGTAATGCGATTGATTTGGTTGTTGTTGACTCAGTAGCGGCTTTGGTTCCACAAGTTGAACTTGATGGTGAAATGGGTGATAATTCAGTTGGTTTACAGGCGCGTATGATGTCTAAGGCTATGCGTCGTTTGTCTGGACTTATGAATAAAACATCATGTACAATTATTTTTATTAATCAGTTAAGAGAAAAAATTGGTGTTATGTATGGTAATCCTGAAACAACAACAGGAGGACGTGCCTTGAAGTTTTATGCTTCTGTGCGTATTGAAATCAGACGTAGTGAAGCTATCAAAAATGGTAGTGAGATTGTCGGAAATAAAGTCAATATTAAAGTTGTCAAAAACAAGGTTTCACCTCCATTTAAAACAACATCTGTGGATATCATTTATGGTAAAGGTATCGCAAGAGATGGCGAAATTATTGATTTGGCAGTTGCTCATGATATTATTGATAAATCAGGCGCATGGTATGCTTATCAAGGTGAAAAAATTGGTCAGGGTAGAGAAAATGTTAAAATTTTCTTAGCTGAACATCCTGATATCATGAATGAAATTGAAGAAAAAGTCAAAGCACAGATTTTTGCTCATGAAGAAGCTTAACCAATATAGTTTTCTATATTGGTTTTTATTGTGGTCAAAAAGCAATCTTTTGATATTTTATTGTCAATTTCACAAAAATACGGTATAATATTTTATGTGTGTAATGCACAACAAGAAATTTGTCATAGGAAATAGGAGGAAGATTATGCAAGAATTTGGTGCCCCTCTTACTATTGTTACCTATGTTCTTTGTGTCGCTTTAGGATTTGGTTTATATTTTATTTTAACAAAATTAGGAGTATCTAAAGCTCATAATGATGCTTCTAGAATTGTGGATGAAGCCAATTCTAAGGCTGATAATATAGTTAAGGAAGCGATTCTTGATGCGAAAACACAGGCTTATGAATATAAGCTTGAGGCTGAAAAAGAAATCAAGGAACAACGCTTAGAAGTTACTAAATTTGAAAATAAACTATTGCAAAGAGAACAAAATATTGATCGTAGAGATATTGCTTTACAAGGTAGAGAAGATGTTTTGGAAGAAAAAGCAGTGCAATTAGAAAAGAAAAGTGAAGAACTAGGGAAATTAGAGGCTCAATTGAAAGATCAGATTGATGCAAAAATTACGGAATTAGAAAAAATTGCAGCAATGAGCGCTAATGAAGCAAAAGAAGAGTTATTTAAACAAGTTGAACAAAAAATGTCAAAAGAAGTGACAGCTTATATCAAAGAGCAGGAAGATGAGGCAAAATCTAAAGCTTCGCTTTATGCAAAAGATATTATTGCAGCAGCTATTAATCGTTATTCACAGGAAGAAACGATTGAACGAACTGTTAATGTTGTTGCTTTACCAAGCGAAGAAATGAAAGGTCGTATTATTGGACGTGAAGGAAGAAATATTAAAGCAATTGAAAATGCAACAGGAGTAGAATTGATTATTGATGATACACCTGAAGCTATTACTATTTCTTGCTTTGATCCAATTCGTAGAGAAATTGCACGTCTTTCATTAGAAACGTTGATTAGAGATGGAAGAATTCAACCTGGTCGTATTGAAGAAGTGGTTCAAAAGACAAAAAATGAACTTCATGAAGTCATTCAAAAAACTGGGGAAGATGCTATTTTTGAATTAGGTTTATCACGTGTTCACAAAGAAATTATCATGTTGATTGGAAAATTGAAATATCGTACAAGTTATGGTCAAAATGCTTTACAGCACTCATTAGAAGTTGCGCATTTTGCTGGAATGATGGCAGCTGAACTTGGTCTCAACCAACAGCTTGCTAGACGTGCAGGATTATTGCATGATATTGGAAAAGCTGTTGACCATGAAATGGAAGGTAGCCATGTTGAGCTAGGTGTGAAGTTTGCAAAGAAATATGGTGAAAATGCAACTGTTATTAATGCCATTGAATCACATCATGGAGATGTGGAACCAACAAGCGTTATTTCTATCTTAGTAGCAGCTGCTGATACTTTATCGGCTGCTAGACCTGGAAGCCGTAGCGAAACAATTGAAAATTATATTCAAAGACTTGAAAAACTAGAAGAAATTTCTAAAGGTTTTGATGGTGTTGATAAAGTATTTGCTATTCAGGCTGGTCGAGAAATTCGTGTTATCGTCAAACCAGATCAAGTTGATGATTTAACAAGCCATCAGCTTGCAAGAGATATTAGAGATAAAATTGAAAACGAACTCACTTATCCTGGACATATCAAAGTGACAGTTATTCGTGAAGTTCGTGCCAATGAAATTGCCAAATAAAAGATAGGATATCCTATCTTTTTTTAGAAAGTAGGAGAGATAATGAACATTCTTTTTATTGGAGATGTTTTTTCAGCAATTGGGAGAGAAATGATTGATCAATATTTACCATTGTTGAAGAAGAAATATCAGATTGATTTTGTCATTGCCAATGTAGAAAATGCAACGCACGGCAAAGGATTAATAAAAAAACATTATGATGAGTTTTTATTTCAAGGTATATCATTTATGACCATGGGTAATCATACATTTGCTAAAAAGGAACTGTTTCAATATATAGACGAAGCAGATCGTTTAATCGTTCCTTATAATCAGCCTAAAGCTTTACCAGGTGTTGGAAGTCGTGAGATTATGTTTCAAAATCGTAAGATTCGTGTGACGAATCTATTAGGTATTACTTTTATGGATGGAAAGTCACAAAATCCATTTGAAGCTATTGATGAAATTTTGAAAGAAGATCAAAGTGATATACATATTATTGATTTTCATGCTGAAGCTACAAGTGAAAAAGTAGCTTTAGGTTATTATCTTGATGGAAAAGTTGCGGCAGTGCTAGGGACACATACACATGTGACTACAGCAGATGAAAAGATTTTGCCTCATGGAACAGCATTTCAATGTGATGTAGGAATGACAGGTCCTTATCATAGTGCCATTGGATGTGATGTTGAGGGAATTATTAAACGCATGAAAATGGGTATTATGACACCTTTCCAGGTAGCTGAAGGAATGGGACAATTCAGAGCAACTTTACTATCATTTAATCAAAATAATGAGTGTACGCATATTCAAAGAATTTGTATTGATCCAGATCATCCTTTATAGTATATTTTTCCTCTTTGCTCATATATTAAAAGCAAGGAGGAATTTTTATGGAAATGATGAGAGTATCGTCTTCTTCACAACCAAGCAAGGTTGCTGGAGCATTAACGAGTTTATTAAGAGAACACCAAAAGGTTCAAATTCAAGTGATTGGAGCAGCTGCTTTAAATCAGGCTATGAAGGCTATTGCTATTTCACGTGGCTACATTGCACCAAGTGGATATGAATTGTATTGTAGCCCATCATTTTATGATTTGACAATTGATAATCAGGTCATTACATCATTAAGATTAAATGTAGAAATGAGATGAAAAGGCTTTATTTTTTTTAGCAAAGTGTTATAATAGAAATGTGATAATAAGGAGGAAATATTATGGCAAAATGTAAATTATTAATGTCTACTGCTCAAGTTCAAAAATTAATTGATTTCTTTGATGGGTATGAAGATGATAAAGTTAAATGTAAATTTATAAAGAAAACAGGAATTAAAGCTGAAATTGAATGTGAAACAGAATTAAGCCCTGATGAAGCTGCTTCATATTGCAAAGGTTTATTTAAGAAAACACCAGAAGGTGGAATCTTATATTTCTCAATTCAGCCAGATGGATTCTTTGGTTAATGAAAAATAAGGACAATGTCCTTATTTTTTTCTTTCTTATTTTGATTTATTTGGTATAATAAAGCAGAAAGTGGTGAGAAAATGAAAGATTATAGTCAATATTTTAAAGGTCCATCTTTAAAAGATGCCAAACATAGAGGAAAAGATGAAATACATCATATTAAAGATGCTTATGAAATACCAGCAGATATGGTTGGTATTGGAAAAGGACAGAAATACTTTATTCAGACATATGGTTGTCAAGCTAATGAACGTGATAGTGAAACACTAGCAGGTATTTTAGAAAGTTTAGGATACAGTGCAACTGATGAAATTAAAGATGCACAGGTTGTTTTACTGAATACTTGTGCAATAAGAGAAAATGCTGAAGAAAAGGTTTTTGGAAAAATTGGATATCTTAAAAAAGTCAAAAGAACAAATCCCAATATTATTTTTGGAATTTGTGGATGTATGGCTCAAGAAGAAGTTGTTGTTAATAAGATTTTAGAAAAACATCCACAAGTAGATTTGATTTTTGGAACACATAATATCCATCGTTTGCCTGTTTTATTAAAACAAGCTATGTTAGATAAAGAAATGGTTTTGGAAGTCTGGTCTAAAGAAGGGGATGTCATTGAAAATCTACCAAGTCATCGCGCACATCCTTATAAAGCTTGGGTTAATATTATGTATGGATGTAATAAGTTTTGTACATATTGTATTGTGCCTTACACACGTGGTAAAGAAAGATCACGTTTAAAAGAAGAAATTCTTCAAGAAGTTTTAGAATTAAAAGAGCAGGGATATCAGGAGATTACATTATTAGGCCAAAATGTGAATTCTTATGGTAAGGATTTTCAAGATAATTATAACTTTGCTTCATTGTTAGAAGATGTAGCTAAAACTGGCATTCCACGTATACGTTTTACAACTAGTCATCCATGGGATTTCAGTGATGAAATGATTGATGTTATTGCTCAATATGATAACATTATGCCAGCGATTCACTTACCTGTTCAATCAGGAAATAGTGAAGTTTTAAAACGTATGGGAAGAAGATATACAAGAGAGGATTATTTAAAATTATTTGATAAGATTAAATCAAAGATTCCTGATTGTACTATCACAACTGATGTTATTGTAGGATTCCCTGGGGAAACAGATGAACAGTTTGAAGATACATTATCATTATATGAATATTGTGAATATGATTTAGCATATACATTTATTTATTCACCTCGTGCGGGAACACCAGCAGCGAAGATGGAGGATGATATTGACATTCATACAAAAGAACAACGTCTATATCGTCTCAATGATTTGGTGAATGAAAAAGCACTTAAACAAAATCAAAAATTTCTAAATCAGGTTGTAGAAGTTCTCGTAGAAGGAACATCTAAAAAAGATAATGAAATGTTAACAGGATATACAAAACATCAAAAACTTATTAATTTTAAAGGAAATCCTGAACATATTGGTCAAATAGTTCCTGTTAGAGTCACAGAAGTCAAAACATGGGCATTGAAAGGTGAAGAAGTTGAATAAACAAGTTCAAGAAAAGGCTGAAGCTTTGAATCAATGGATTTTAAATCAGGATATTGTCAAAGAATATCAAAGATATGAAAAGAAGATACAAAATGATGAAGTGTTGAAAGCTTTGGAGAAGGAGTTAAAACAAATGCAGCAGGCTATTGTAAAAGCTAAACATTTGAATAACGACTGTGAAAGTTTAATTCAAGCTTATCAAAAAAAGAAAAAATCGTTTGATGAAAATCCATTAGTATATAATTATTTAGTGTTAAAAGAAGAAGTGAATGCATTATTAAATCAGATTCAAAATGATATTAATCTGGAATTGAAGAAAAAGAGTTGACGAAATCATGAAAAATCTATATAATTTCTTCAATAAATGACAATATAAGAAAAAGGAGAGAGATTATGGCATATTTTTTTGAAGAACCATCACATACTTTTAATGAATATTTATTGGTACCAGGATACTCAAGTGCTCAGTGTCAACCAAAAAATGTCAGTTTAAAAACACCATTAGTTAAATTTAAAAAAGGTGAAGAACCTGCATTATCGTTAAACATCCCACTTGTATCAGCAATCATGCAATCTGTATCTAATGATACAATGGCTATTGCTTTAGCAAGAGAAGGTGGAGTTTCATTTATATATGGATCACAAACTGTTGAAGCACAGGCTGAAATGGTTAGAAAAGTGAAAAATTATAAAGCTGGATTTGTTCCAAGTGATTCAAATATTGCTCCTGATCAGACTTTAAAGGATGTTATTGCGTTAAAAGAAAAAACTGGACATTCAACTATGGCTGTGACTGAAGATGGAACACAAAATGGAAAATTAGTTGGAATTGTAACAGGAAGAGATTATCGTATTTCACGTATGTCTTTAGATACAAAAGTATCTGAGTTTATGACACCATTTGATAAATTGATTACTGCTAAAAGTGGTGTTTCATTGAAAGAAGCTAATGATATTATCTGGGATAATAAGTTGAATGCTTTACCAATTATTGATGATAATCAGAAATTAGAATATTTTGTATTTAGAAAAGATTATGAATCAAGAAAATCTAATCCTAATGAATTATTAGATGCATCTAAGAGATATGTTGTTGGTGCAGGTATCAATACAAGAGATTATGCAACACGTGTTCCTGCGTTAGTAGAAGCTGGAGCAGATGTATTATGTATTGATTCTAGTGAAGGATTCAGTGAATGGCAAAAATTAACAATTGAATGGATCAGAGAACATTATGGTGATAGTGTAAAAGTTGGTGCTGGAAATGTTGTTGATGCTGAAGGATTTAGATTTTTAGCTGAATGTGGTGCTGATTTCGTTAAAGTTGGAATCGGTGGAGGTTCTATTTGTATTACACGTGAACAAAAAGGAATTGGTAGAGGGCAAGCAACTGCAACTATTGAAGTTGCTAAAGCTAGAGATGAATATTTTAAAGAAACTGGAATTTATGTTCCTATCTGTAGTGATGGTGGAATTGTTCATGACTATCATATGACATTAGCTTTAGCAATGGGATCTGATTTTATCATGTTAGGAAGATATTTCTCTCGTTTTGATGAATCACCTACAAATAAAGTCAATATCAATGGACAGTATATGAAAGAATACTGGGGTGAAGGTAGCGCTCGTGCACGTAACTGGCAACGTTATGATTTAGGTGGAGATGCTAAACTTTCATTTGAAGAAGGTGTTGATTCTTATGTACCATATGCAGGTCCATTAAAAGATAATGTTGGTTTAACACTTGCCAAAATTAAATCAACTATGTGTAACTGTGGTGCTTTAACAATTCCTGAATTACAGGAAAAAGCCAAAATCACTCTTGTTTCTTCAACAAGTATTGTTGAAGGTGGAGCACATGATGTTGTGTTGAAAGATTCAACACCATCACATAATCAATAAGATACTTCATTTGAAGTATCTTTTTTTATCATGTTTATGATTATTGATTAAGGGAATTCACGAACTCACTGGTTAATATTTGATGAATATATTAAAAAATTGTGGTAATTAAGGAGATTTATCATATAGTATATAGAGGTGGGTTTATGAGTCATAATATTAGAGAGATCTATACAAAAGCGATTGTGGCTAAAGGCAAAAAATTATCTAGGAATACTTACAATTTTACTTTGAGTCATTTACCTGATGATATACTGGGGTGCTGGATTACTAATCATCACTATGAAGCCGCTATTAAAAATAAGATTCCTAAAATTGTTGGTACTTTTGATATTCACATTTGGTACAGTTATCATGATGAAATGGATTCAATTGTAGAAAAACATCAGGTCACTTATATTGACGACATGCAGGTTACTAAAAAGGAAGATCGTGAATTTGAAAATAGTGATCAGGTCAAAGGGAGATGTTTAGAAAAACCAAAATGTTTATCGGCTACGCATGCATCAAAAGAAGTGACAATTGAAATTGAAAAAGAAATGCAAATTGAAATTAGTGGAGAAACATGTATTAAAGTAGAAGTGAAAGATGAAGAAGAAATTTGGGATGATTTAGAAGATATTGAAATCAATCCGCATTTTATTAAAGGCTAGTATAGGAAGATGCTTTTTGCATCTTTTTTTTGTATGGAATCTTTTCTTTATTTTACAAAATATGCTATAATGTGGAAGTTATAAAGGAGGAATATTATGAAGCAAAAATATTCACCAATGATGATGCAATACTTGGAAATTAAAGAACAGAATCAAGATGCTATAGTGATGTTTCGTTTAGGTGATTTCTATGAAATGTTTTTTGATGATGCTATTGTTGTATCTAAAGCATTGGATTTAGCTTTGACTGGAAAAAATGCTGGGGTTAAAGAAAGAGTTCCTATGTGTGGAGTTCCTTTTCACTCAGTCAGTGGCTATATTCAAAAACTTATTGATTTAGGACATAAAGTAGCAATTGTAGAACAATTATCTGAACCTGGAAAAAAAGGTATTGTCAAACGTGGCGTTGTTCAAATTATTACTCCTGGAACGATTATGGATA
Source organism: Massilimicrobiota sp. An142 (assembly GCF_002160725.1). Lineage (NCBI taxonomy): Bacteria > Bacillati > Bacillota > Erysipelotrichia > Erysipelotrichales > Erysipelotrichaceae > Massiliimicrobium > Massilimicrobiota sp. An142. Next base: position 41,770 of record NZ_NFLD01000012.1, read on the forward strand.
CGTCTTTAAATGAAAAAAGAAATAATTATATTGGGGCTTTAGGTATTTTTGATTTTAACTATACTTTGGCTTATTGTGATATTTCAACAGGTGAATTCTATGTTGTCAATATTGATAAAAAGGAACATGTTCTTAAAAACTATATTGATTCTTTAGGGTTGAAAGAAATTGTTGTTCAAGATGATTGGACAATGGAGGGTTTATTTATTTCACATTTTGATAATGATAAATTTAATGAAAACTATAAAAAAATCTTTGATTCAATAACTGATCTCAAACAAATCAAAATATGTTCTTTATTATTAAATTATATGTTGGATACTCAAAAAAGAGAGTTAGAACATATACAAAAAATTCAGGAAGTAAAAACTGAAGATTATATTTATATGGATTCTTATACAAAGAAGTCATTAGAATTAATAAAGAATTTAAATAATGAAAGTTATGGGACTTTGCAATGGTTATTAGATGATACAAAATCAGCAATGGGTGGTCGTTTATTAAGACAGTGGATTGAAAGACCATTGGTTAATCAGGAAAAAATTGAAAAACGTATGGATATCATTGAAATATTAATTGATAATTTCATTGAACGTGAAACTATTAAAGATATTATTAATGATGTATATGATTTGGAAAAATTAGCTGGACGTATTGCTTTTGGAAATGTTAACGCCAGAGATTTAAAATGGATTGCTTCTTCTTTAAAGGTGATCCCAGAATTGAAGCATCAGCTTTTATCATTAGATCATCCTTATACGCATGAATTGGCGAATCAACTCATAGATTTATCACATTTAACCCAGACCATTGATGAGGCCATTATTGATAATCCTCCATTGACATTAAAAGAAGGTGGATTGATTCGCTCAGGTTATAATCAGGAATTAGATGAATTGAGATATATTCGTGAAAATGGAAAACAATGGTTAAGTGAATTTGAAGCTAAAGAAAGAGAAAAAACAGGCATCAAAGGCTTAAAAATAGGTTATAATCGTGTTTTTGGTTATTATATTGAAGTCACAAAAAGTTATTTACCAATGATTAAAGATGAGTTTGAATATACACGTAAACAAAGTATTTCTAATGCTGAACGTTTTGTGACACCAGAGCTTAAAGAAATGGAAGCTAAGATTTTAAGTGCTAATGATAAAATTGTTGCGCTAGAATATGAAATTTTTGTACAAATGCGAGAATATATTAAAAAAGATGTCCATTTGATCCAAGATGTTGCCGCAGTAATTGCACAAATTGATGTCTATCAATCCTTGGCCTCAAAAGCAAGTGCATATGGATATGTCAGACCAACTTTTAATCAAAATCATACTTTAAATATTGTGGGTGGCAGACATGCAGTGATAGAACAAGTTATCTCTCGACAAAATTATGTACCTAATGATATTCATATTCCTGAAGATCAATCTATTCTATTGATTACAGGACCTAATATGGGTGGTAAATCTACGTATATGCGACAAATTGCATTAAGTGTGATTATGGCACAAATTGGTTCTTTTGTTCCAGCAGATGAAGCGAATATGCCTATCTTTGATCAAATTTTTACCCGTATTGGTGCTAGTGATGATTTGATTTCTGGACAATCAACTTTCATGGTAGAAATGCTTGAAGCAAATAATGCTTTACGTTATGCAACCAAAGATTCATTAATTATTTTTGATGAAATTGGTCGTGGGACAGCAACTTTTGATGGTATGGCCATTGCCCAATCCATTATTGAATACATTGCAACATCTATACAATGTATAACTCTGTTTTCAACACATTATCATGAACTGACAATGATGGATGCATCTTTCCATATTCAAAATGTACATGCCAGTGCTTCAATAGAAGATGATCATATTGTTTTCCTTTATAAGATTAAACCAGGGAAAAGTCATCGCTCTTATGGTATTAATGTTGCTCAATTAGCGAAGTTACCAGAAGAAGTTATCCAACGCTCTCAAGTGATTTTAGAATCTTTAGAAAATAATAATATTGAAAAAGTTATTAGTGAAAAACAAGAACCTCAAATGATTACAAAAGAAAGTGCAGTGGAAAAAGCATTAGAACGTATTGATCCAATGTCATTATCTCCATTAGATGCTTTAAGTACATTAATTGAATTAAAAAAATTATTATAGTGAGGTGAGAAAATGGGGAAAATCAGACAATTAGATGATATTCTTTCTAATAAAATTGCAGCGGGAGAAGTTGTAGAAAGACCATCAAGTGTCGTCAAAGAACTGGTTGAAAATAGTATTGATGCTGGTGCTTCAAAAATTGATATATTTATTGAAGATGGTGGTATGCAAAAAATAAAAGTTTGTGATAACGGTGAAGGCATGGAAGCAGTGGATGCACGTTTGTGTTTTTCTAGGCATGCGACAAGTAAAATTAAGGATGATCGAGATTTATTCAATATTATGACATTAGGTTTTAGAGGAGAAGCTATTCCTTCTATCGCCTCAGTCAGTCGCTTTGATTTAAGAACTTCAACGGGCTTGCAGGGAACATCTATTGTTTATGAATTTGGTAAGTATCAGCAAGAGGAAGTTTGCGACTTGCCTAAAGGGACACAAATCACTGTTACGAAACTCTTTCAAAATGTTCCTGCCAGATTAAAATATTTAAAATCTGTTAATAGTGAATTTGCGGCTATTCATCAATATGTAGAACGTATGGCATTGGCTTATCCTAAAATAGCTTTTCATCTTTATCATAATGATAAGGCTATTTTTCAAACGAATGGAAAAGGACAGCTCTTAGAGGTCATTGCTAATATGTATGGAATTGCAACAGCTAAAAATATGTTGCCATTGCATCTGCAGACTGATGAATTTCAAATAGATGGATATATCAGTAAAATAGATACATCACGTGCATCTAAAGCTAATATTATTACTTTGGTTAATCATCGTTATGTTAAAAATATCATGAGTATAGATGCTATTAATAATGCCTATCGTTCTTATTTGGCTGATAATCGTTACCCTATTGCTGTTGTCAATATTGAAGTTGATCCTTATTTGGTTGATGTCAATGTTCATCCATCTAAATTAGAAGTTCGTTTTTCTAAAGAATATGAATTAAGAGATTTAATTTATAATGGTGTTAGTGAAACATTGAGACAGGTCGATTTAACATATGAAGCTAAAAATAAGCAAACAGAACGAGAAACTTTCAAACCACAATTAGATCAAATGACATTGTCAATTTCAGAAGAACTGCCAATTCAAGAAACACCTTTATGGACTCAGTCAGCTGTTTTAAAAGACAATCATAGTGTTGAAGAACCTGTTTTGGCATATCAAAGTCAAGAGGTACAACAGGATGTTATCATACCTGAAAATCCACAACCTGTGATGAAGGAAGAAAAAATAAAACCTATAAAGGAAAAAATATATGCGAAAGTACAGATTCATGGAACTTATTTGATTGGTGAAAATGAAAAAGGAATGTATCTGGTTGATCAGCATGCTGCTCAGGAAAGAATTAATTATGAATATTATAAAGATAAATTTGCCAATCTTGATTTGACAATGCAACCATTGATTGTTCCATTACAATTTGAATATCCAATGAGTGAATTTCTTATTTTAGAAGAAAGAAAAGAGATGCTAGAAAAAGTAGGTATTCATTTAGAAGTATTTGGGCAACATGGTTATATTGTAAGAAGTTTACCACTATGGATGAAAAAAATTGATGAGAATGTATTTGTAGATGAAATGATTCAAGAAGTTTTGCATAAAAATCATTTAGATGTTGTTGCCTTGCAAGATCATGCGATTGCAACACTTAGCTGTAAAGCATCATTAAAAGCGAATACGTATTTATCACAAGCGGATATGCAGACTATTTTTGATAATCTTATGCGATGTGATAATCCATATGTTTGTCCACATGGTAGACCAACAATTATTTTTTACAGTAGTTATGAATTAGAAAAATTATTTAAGAGGGTGGTTTAATGCGTAAAAGTATTTTTCGTTTAGTCTTAGAATTTCTTTTAGGTGGTGCTGTTATTATGCTTACAACATATCTATTTCCAGAAGTGTATGTGAAAAACTTTGGTGTTGCTTGTTTGATTGCTATTGTTTTAGCTTTGTTAAATACGTTTATTAAACCTCTATTAACTTTTATAGCTTTTCCTATCACATTGCTAACTTTAGGATTGTTTCAGTTGATTATTAATGGTTTTGTATTAGAAATAGCTGAAATGATTTTGGCTCCAGATTTTTATATTCCTTCTTTTGGTCTCACAATTATTATATCGGTTATCATCTCTATTTTATATAGTTTACTGGGAATTGGTAAAATCAATGAATAAAGTGATTGTTGTTGTAGGACCAACAGGTGTAGGAAAAACAAGAATGGGAGTTGCTTTAGCAAAATATTTCAATGGTGAAGTGATTAGTGGAGATTCCATGCAAATCTATAAAGGAATGGATATTGGTACGGCTAAAGTGACTCATGAAGAAATGCAGGGAATTGTTCATCATTGTATTGATATGTTAGAGCCGGATGCTTATTATAGTGTGAAAGATTTTCAAACTCAGGTTAGAAAAACGATTGATGAAATTGTCCAAAGAGGAAAAATGCCTATTATTGTTGGAGGGACTGGTCTTTATATTAAAGCGGCCTTATATGATTATACTTTTAATGATACTAAAGACCATCATGAATTCTTTAGAAAAAAATATGCTCATTATAGTCACGAAGAACTCTATGAATATTTAAAATCAATAGATCCTAAGAGTGCTATGGAGCTTCATCCACATAATCGTCAACGTGTTTTACGTGCTATTGAAATATATGAGCAGACTGGTCAAAGAAAAAGTGAAATTATTGATGCTCAACAACATATTTGTTTATATGATGCCTATTTTGTTGGCTTGACTATGGAAAGAGAAAGCCTATATGAAAGAATTAATCAACGTGTTGAATCTATGAAGCAACAAGGATTAGAACAGGAAGTTTATCAATTATATCAAACTGGATTGACGAGGGAAAATCAAAGTATGAAAGCTATTGGATATAAAGAATGGTTTGATTATTTTGATCAATTGATTAGTCGTGAGGAAGTGTATGAAAATATCAAAAAACATTCACGACAATATGCCAAAAGACAATATACATGGTTTAGAAACCAATTTCCTGTTCACTGGTATGATGTGGATTTAGATTGTTTTGATCATACGATTCAATCAGTGTGTGAACAAATCAATAAATGGACTCTTGTATGAGTCCATCTTTTTATATGATAAATATGATATAAGGAAAAAGTAAGCATTGATAGATAGCTTTTTAAAACATGAAATCTATCATATGATAGAGTTTCTTTGTTTTTGAAAAATGAAAATGATAAAAAATGTACAATTTTATGAGAATAAAATTGTACATTGTTAAGTTTGTATTTGATATAGGATTGTTGATGATAAGGTTTTATGTTTTTATTCAATGGATTGAATAAGAAAGTTATCATGATCATTTTGATGCAATATTTCATCGTTTGTATTTGATTGGCGATATTGTAAAGGTGTTAAACCAAGAGTTTTTTTAAAAATTTGTGAAAAATAAGACTGAGAAGAAAATCCAACTGTTTCAGATATTTCTGAGATAGATAGACTGGATGTTCTTAAAAGTGATTGACACTCTTTAATGCGTCGCTCAATAAGATATTGAATAGGTGAAATATGCATGTATTTTTTAAACTCATGAGACATGTAATATTTATTCATTTTCATATATTGAGCAAGAGATTCAAGTGTTATATTATTTGCATAATTTTGATCAATGTATTGACAAATCATTTTTATTTCACGTCTTATAGGTAATGAAGATTGATGCGAATGAAGTTGAATGTTGAGCTTTCTAATAATTTTAAGTAATAAAAGTTCTAATAGTTTTTGACAGACAGTATCATATCCTATTTCTTTATTTTTACTTTCAACTAATAGATGCGAAAAATAATAACGAATATCACCACTATCCTTATTAAAGTTTTGATAAATAAAATGTGGATTGATTTCATCTATTTGAAATAATAAGTCTTTTACACCTAATACAACATATTCCAAAGGTTTATCTTCTTGCGAATTCTCATAATGGTACACATTAGGAGAAACAACAATGAGATCATTTTCTTTAATGGGAAAGGTTTTATTTTCAACAGTGAATTTGCCTCTTCCATTCAAAACAAAAAAAATTTCTGTAAAAGGGTGAAAATGTTTTAAAGATTTCCAATCACTTCCGTATTTAGAATGCGAAATATACATTAATTGTGATTTATGGTCAAAGAATTGATCATCAACGATATTGATACGATTACTGCTCATATTATATTCCTCTCTTTAGCTTCCTTTTTAATTATATCGCATTTTTAAATAATAGCAAGATATATAAAAAAATAAACAATTTCGATATAGATAAAACGCTTACATTTATATATATTGTTATTAGAAAGATATCATGGAGGAGGAAAATAACAGATGAAAATGAAAAGAATGTTATCTTTAGGTCTTTCATTATTAATGTGTGCGACATTAATTACAGGCTGCAGTAATAATAGTAGTACATCTAGTAATGAAAGTAAAACTTTAAAAATCGCCGGATTAGATGGTGGTTATGGAACAAAAGGTTGGGAAGAAGTTATTAAAAAGTTTGAAGAAAAAACAGGTGTTAAAGTAGAATCTACATTTGATAAAAAAATTAGTGATGTTTTAAGACCAAAAATGACTTCTGGAAAAGATGTTCCTGATATTATTTACTTAAGTGTTGGAGCAACTGGGGGATTAACTGATACACTTATTAAAGAAAAACAAATTGCTGATATTTCTGCGTTATTGGATGAAACAGTTCCAGGTGAAGACGTGAAAGTGAAAGATAAAGTTTTAACATCATTTGTTGAAGGAGCAACTGCTGATCCTTATGGTGATGGAACTTTACGTTTAGCACCACTTAATAATGCACCTTGTGGATTATTTTATAATGCTGGATTATTTAAAGAAAAAGGTTGGGAAGTACCAACTGATTGGGATGGAATGTTTGAATTAGGAGAAAAAGCAAAGAAAGAAGGAATTTACTTATTTACTTATCCAACTGCTGGATATTTTGATGCGTTCTTTACTTCTTTATTAAATGCAACTGCTGGTCCTGAAGTTTATGCTAAATTAATTGCTTATGATACAGAAGCATGGAAACTTCCTGAAGTTAAAGAAGCATTTGAAATTGTTGGAAAATTAAAAGATTATACATTACCTACAACAGTAGCAAATGCTAATGGTGATAATTTTGTTAAAAATCAACAAGCCGTTATTGATGGAGATGCATTATTTATTCCTAATGGAACTTGGTTACCTGGTGAAATGGCAGCAACGACACCTGAAGGTTTCGAATGGGGTATGACTGGAATTCCAGCTGCTAAAGCTGGTGGAGATTCTTATTCAACAAACTTTGTTGAACAAATGTATGTTCCTGAAAAAGCTGAAAACAAAGATCTTGCATTACAATTCTTAGCTTATTGTTATAGTGATGAAGCAGCAGACTTATTCTATAAATATGGTGCTTTAGATGAAGAAGCAATGAAAAAGAATGATGATGGTAAAGAAGTTTATAAAGCAGGATATTTAATTCCTATTAAAGGTTCTGAAAAGAGAGTAGCTGAATCAGATACATTTATGTATACATTATCTGAAAAAGGTATAAAAACAAATAGTGCAACATTCATGGCTGCTGAAGCTGTTGAAGGTGTGACTTTAACAGGTGAAACTGGTATTTTATTTGGATCAGTTAACTCTGTAATGAACGGAGATAAATCTGTTGATCAATGGTATCAAGAATCTGTTGATGCAGTTGCAAAAATCGCAGAAGCAAATGCAAAAGCAGACAAATAGTCAAAAAATATAGAAGGTAGGCGTTGGGAAAATCGCCTACCTTTTAAAGGAGGTATTTTATGAATAAAACTAAGGAAAAAAGACGTTTTGTGATTTTATGTCTTGCTCCAGCAGTTATTTTATTTGCTATATTTATGATTTATCCTACAATCAATGTCTTTTTAATGTCAACATTAAAATGGGGTGGATTTTCAGACATCAAAGAATTTGTCGGAATTAATAATTTTGTCATTTTATTTCAAGATATGAATTTTATTCGTGCGTTCCAAAATACAATATTTGTCATTGTCGTTGTGACAGTTTTTACTCTTGCTTTAGCCATTTTATTTGCTGCCATTTTGGTAAGAGAGAAATTGAAAGGTCAGAATTTCTTTAGGATTATTTTCTATATTCCTAATATATTATCTATTGTCGTTATTGGGGCCATTTTTAGTGCTATCTATGACCCTTCAACAAATGGATTATTGAATAGCTTTCTGAGTCTGTTTCATGGAGATGGTTGGATTGGTGTCCAATTTTTAGGTAATCAGTCTATTGTTATGTATTCCATTGCTTTTGCTTTAATATGGCAGGCTATAGGTTATTATATGGTTATGTATATGGCAAGTATGTCATCCATTCCAGCCCATTATTATGAAGCTGCTGAATTGGATGGATGTGGTAAAATCAAACAATTCTTTATGATTACGCTTCCTTTGATTTGGACAAATATTCGTACAACATTAACATTTTTCGTTATTAGTACAATTAACTTGAGTTTTTTACTTGTGCAAGTTATGACAACTGGAGGACCAGATGGAGCAAGTCGTGTTTTATTATTCTATCTTTACGATCAAGCATACAATAATGCAAGTTATGGATATGGTATGGCCATTGGGGCTGTAACATTCTTATTTTCTTTCTTATTAAGTGCTACGATTAATAAGATAACTGAACGTGATGAATTGGAATACTAGGGAGGTAGACATATGAAAAAAATGAGTACAGAAAAGTTATATAAAATATTTGTCTATGTAGCATTGATTTCTTTGGCTATTTCTATTATTGTTCCTGTTGCCTGGGTGTTTGTTTCTTCATTAAAAACAAACGCAGAGTTTCAAGGGAGTCCATGGACATTACCAATGAGTTTTTATTTTCAAAACTTTATTGATGCTTTTGAAAAAGCACATATGGCTGAATATTTATTGAATTCTGTGATTGTAACAGCATTAGGTTTGATTTTACTGGTTATCATTGCTTTACCGGCTTCTTATGTTCTAGCAAGATTTGACTTTGCTGGTAAGAAAATTATTAATACTTTATTTATGGCAGGACTTTTTATTAATGTTAACTATATTGTAGTGCCTATTTTCTTGATGTTATTAGATTGGGATGATGTGATTTATAATTTATTTGGTCAAACTTTCTTTTTGGATAACATATTTGTTTTAGCAGTTGTTTATGCTTCTACAGCTTTACCATTTACTATCTATTTATTAAGTGGTTATTTTAAAACATTACCAAAAGCTTATGAAGAAGCAGCATTTATTGATGGGTGCGGTTATTTTAAAACTTTAATTAAAGTTATGGCTCCAATGGCTAAACCAAGTATTATTACTGTTATTCTATTTAACTTTTTAGCTTTTTGGAATGAATATATCATTGCTTTAACATTAATGCCTGGGGCTTCAAAAACTTTACCAGTAGGGTTAGTCACTTTATCTAAAGGACAGATGGCGGCTGCCAATTATGGACAATTATATGCGGGTCTTGTGATTGTCATGTTGCCTACATTAATATTATATATCTTAGTTCAAAAGAAATTAACGCAAGGTATGACGCTTGGCGGATTAAAAGATTAGAGGTGTGAAAGTATGAGTCAAATAACAAAAAATATTATCGCAATTGTTTGTTTTGTTGTTTCCTTTATTTTAGTCTGTTATGGTCAAAGTCTGGTGGGATATACAGGTTTAGTTTTAGAGTTGATTGGTTTAGCAGGACTATTGATCTTGCTGTATATGTACAATAAAAAATATAAGTAGGAGGAATTATATGGCAACACTATCTTTAAAACATATTGATAAAATATATGATAATCAGGTACAGGCGGTTTTTGATTTTAACTTAGATATTGCCGATAAAGAATTTATTGTTTTTGTAGGACCATCTGGATGTGGAAAATCTACAACATTAAGAATGATTGCAGGATTAGAAGATATTTCTTCAGGAGAACTTTATATTGATGGTCAATTGATGAATGATGTAGCACCTAAAAATCGTGATATAGCAATGGTGTTTCAGTCTTATGCATTATACCCTCATATGACTGTTTATGATAATATAGCATTTGGATTAAAAATTGCAAAAGTTCCTAAGGATGAAATAGATAGACGTGTAAGAGCAGTAGCAAAAGCGATTGATATCGAACAATATCTAGATCGAAAACCAAAAGCATTATCTGGTGGACAAAGACAGCGTGTAGCATTGGGAAGAGCAATTGTTCGTGAACCAAAAGTCTTTTTAATGGATGAACCATTAAGCAATCTTGATGCAAAATTAAGAGTACAGATGAGAGTTGAAATTTTAAAAATTTATCAACAATTAGGAACAACTTTTATTTATGTCACACATGATCAAACTGAAGCGATGACAATGGGAACAAGAATTGTTGTTATGAAAGATGGTCGCATTCAACAGGTTGCAGCCCCAACATTTTTATATGAACATCCAATTAATAAATTTGTGGCTGGATTTATTGGAAGTCCGCAAATGAATTTTAGAGATGGAAAAATCGTTGAAAGAGAAGGCAAAATGTATATTGAACTTTCAGATATCAGTTTGGAAATTCCTGAAGATAAAGGAACAATATTAAAAGAAAAAGGATATATAGGTAAGGTTGTCACAATGGGCATTCGTCCAGAAGATATATCAACACATCCTCATTATATCATGTCACATCCTGAATCATCATTTCAAAGTGAAATCGATGTTGTAGAATTAATGGGTGCAGAAAGCTATATTCATATGACAAAAGATAATCAGCCATTTGTGGTGAAAGTTTCTGGAAGTACCGCTTTAAGAACTGGGGATCAGGGCTCATTTACATATTTGATGAATAAAGCACATTTCTTTGATAAAGAGAGTGAATTAAATATATTAGAAAATGGAGAAAAAGAATCATGAAAAATTATGGACGACTTACACTCCCTACTGATTTAGATGTTATTGATGAAACAATAGCACTTAAAGAAAGTCTAGGAGCTGATGCAATTAGAGATTGTGATGGAACGCAAATGCCACAAGAATTGTTGGATATGGATGCAAAGGTTTATGCTACTTATTATACAACAAGAAAAGATAATGAATGGGCACTTGCGAATCCTGAAGAAATTCAACAAGAGTATCTTATAACAGATCGTTATACAGCAAAACAGTCATCTTTAACAATTACTTTAATGAAAGGATTCCATACTGAACAGTTAAAGCCTAATTTTATTGATGACCCAAAAGTTTGGTGGGAAGTTATTGATCGTACGACAGGAGAAGTTGTTTCGCCTGATTGTTGGGAATATGATCAAGATCAAGGAACTGTTACAATACAAACAATCCCATATCATGTATATACAGTCAGTTTTTTAGCATTTTTAATTTGGGATCCTGTTCATATGTATAATTTTATAACAAATGACTGGAAAGATGCCCCACATCAATTGACATATGATGTGAGACAACCGAAAACACAAAAATATGTAAAAGAGAAATTGAAAAAATTCTGTGAAGATCATCCTCAAGTTGATGTTATTCGTTTTACAACTTTTTTCCATCAATTTACTTTAACTTTTGATGAACAAAAAAGAGAAAAATTTGTTGAATGGTTTGGGTATAGTGCTAGTGTTTCACCTTATATTTTAAGAAAATTTGAAAAATGGGCAGGGTATAAATTTAGACCTGAATTTATTGTTGATCAGGGATATCATAATTCATTGTTTAGAGTTCCATCAAAAGAATTTAAGGATTTTATTGAGTTTCAACAGCAGGAAGTTTGTCAACTAGCTAAAGAACTTGTAGATATTGTTCATAGTTATGGAAAAGAAGCTATGATGTTTTTAGGAGATCATTGGATTGGGACAGAACCATATGGTCCTTATTTTGAATCAATAGGACTTGATGCTGTTGTAGGCTCTGTAGGTGATGGAGTAACGATGAGGATGATTTCGGATATTAAAGGTGTTAAATACACTGAAGGACGTTTACTTCCATACTTTTTCCCAGATGTTTTCTGTGAAGGTGGCGATCCTATTGGAGAAGCTCATAATAATTGGCTAAAAGCACGTCGTGCTATTTTACGTAGTCCATTAGATCGTATTGGTTATGGAGGATATTTAAAGCTGGCGTTAGAATGGCCTGGATTTATTGATACAATTAAACATGTTGTAGATGAATTTAGAGAAATTCATCAGACTATTCAGGGAACTCAAGCATATGTATCTCCATTTAAGGTCGCTATTTTAAATTGCTGGGGAGCATGTAGAAAATGGATGAATAATCAAGTTCATCACTCAATTTGGTATCGAGAAATTTATTCTTATGTAGGAATTATTGAATGTTTAAGTGGTATGCCAATTGATATTGAATTTATTAATTTTGAAGATGTAAAAAAGGGTGCATTAGATCAATATAAAGTTATTATTAATGCAGGAGCACAATATACTTCATGGTCAGGAGCTGAGAACTGGATTGATGAAGAAGTTGTTACACGTATTAGAAAATGGGTAGATCAAGGTGGTGGATTTATCGGTGTCGGTGATCCAACAGCTTATCAATATCAGGGACAATTTTTCCAATTGAGTGATGTTTTAGGTGTTGATAAAGAAGTTGGTTTTACTTTGAGTCATGACAAATATAATCAAGTGAATTCAAATCATTTCCTATTAGAAGATATTGATGAAGAAATTGATTTTGGAGAAGGAATGGATGGAATTTATGCTCATGGTGAAAATTATCAAATTTTGAGTCAACATCATGGTTATGCACAGCTCGTTACTAATATTTACGGAAAAGGACGAAGTGTCTATTTCGCTGGATTGCCTTATTCACCACAAAATTGTCGTTTATTATTACGTGCTATTTATTGGGCTGCTGGTAAAGAGAGTGAAATGAAGAAATTTTATGTAAGTAATGTGAATACAGAAGTCGCTGCTTTTGAAAAAGTAGGAAAAATAGCTGTTATTAACAATACAACAGATTCACTATCAACGGATTTATATATTCATGGTGAAAAAGTAGAAACATTAGATTTAGAACCAATGGAATTAAGATGGGTAGAAATTTAAGAGAGGAGAATAATACATGGAAAAACCAGTTCTTGTCATTATGGCTGCAGGATTGGGAAGTAGATATGGTGGATTGAAACAAATAGATCCTGTTGACCAAGATGGACATATTATTATTGACTTTTCTCTTTTTGATGCCAAAAGAGCAGGATTTGATACAGTTGTTTTTGTCATTAAAAAAGAAAATGAAGACATTTTCAAAAATACGATTGGTAAACGTATAGAAAATATAATGCATGTTCATTATGCTTTTCAACAGATTGATGATTTGCCAGAAGGGTATCAGGTGCCTGATGGACGTTATAAACCATGGGGAACAGCACATGCACTTTATTGTTGTCGTCAATGGATTCATGGACCTTTTGCAGTGATCAATGCGGATGATTACTATGGCTTTGAATCTTTTCAAATGATTTATAATTATTTGGCTGGTCATCAAGATGATGAATTATATCGTTTGGCTATGGTAGGTTACTGTATTGAAAATACGCTGACTGAAAATGGAACAGTAGCACGAGGAATTTGTGAAGTTGATGAACAAAATTATTTATGTAGCATTACTGAGCGCACAAAAATTAAAGCTGATTTAAATGGTGCAATGTATCAGGAGGATGACCAATGGTTTGCAGTGCCTAAAGGAACAATTGTTTCTATGAATTTATGGGGATTTAGTCAAAAAATCATTGAAGAAATTGCTCAGGGATTTCCAACATTTTTAGATCAGAATTTAAAAGATAACCCATTGAAATGTGAATATTTTATTCCTGATGTTGTGAGTAGATTATTGCAGAAAAAAAAGACAACTGTACAAGTTTTAAAATCACCTGCTAAATGGTATGGTGTCACATATAAAGCTGATAAGCCAGTTGTGGAAGAAGCAATTCAACGTATGAAACAGCAGGGTTTATATCCTCAAAAGTTGTGGGGTATTTATGATGAATAATCATTTGAAAGTAAAAGAAGTCATAAACCAATTTGATTTTTCAGGCGAATTATTTACAATAGAACCATTTGGTAGTGGACATATTAATGATACTTATTTAGTTAAATTTAAAATAAAACATATGGGCATTGTTCCTGTTATTTTACAACGCATGAATACAAAAATTTTTATAAATCCTGAACAATTAATGGAAAATATTTTAAATGTTACAGCGTTTTTAAGAAAAAAAATTATTGAGAATGGTGGAGATCCAGAAAGAGAAACACTTACTGTTATTTTGGCAAAAGATGGAAAACCTTATTGTAAAGATAGTGATGGCGATTACTGGCGTGCTTATCATTTTATTGTTGGGGCAACGGGTTATGATGAAGTCAGAACAGAAGAAGAGTTTTATCAAAGTGGTTTAGCTTTTGGAAAGTTTCAAAATTTACTGAGTGATTATCCTGCGAGCACTTTACATGAAACAATTGCTGATTTTCATAATACAAAAGCTAGATTTGAAGTGTTTAAAACAGCAGTAGAAGAAGATAAAATGCATCGTGCAAAAGATGTGCAAGATGAGATTCAATTTATTTTACAAAGAGAAGATATAGCAAATATATTAACAGAAATGCAAGAAAACGGGGAACTTCCATTACGTGTAACTCATAATGATACAAAATTAAATAATATTTTGATTGATGATAAGACACATGAGGGCATTTGTATAATTGATTTAGATACAGTGATGCCTGGGTTGGTTGTTAATGATTTTGGTGATTCTATTCGTTTTGGTGCAAGCACTGCTTTAGAAGATGAAAAAGATTTATCAAAAGTTGAGTGTGACATGCATTTATTTGAAATATATACAAAAGGATTTCTTGAAGGTTGTCAAGGGAAATTGACATTATCTGAAATTAAAGCTCTTCCTATTGGGGCAAAAGTGATGACATTTGAATGTGGAATGCGTTTTTTAACTGACTATTTGCAAGGTGATACTTATTTTAAAATTCAATATCCAACACATAATTTAGTTCGTTGTCGTACTCAATTAAAACTGGTGTCAGATATGGAAAAGAAATGGGATCAGATGAATGAAATAGTAGCAAAGTATACAAATTAAGAAAATAAAAAAACATCTATTGTTTTGATTGATGATAAAACGATAGATGTTTTTATTTTTTGTTAAGTTCTTTAAGGTGATGAGTTCTTCCGTGTTTAAGTATACGACGATAGTTTTCAGCAAGTGCTTTTTCATAAGAACTTGTCATCCATGGAATATAAAATTGTTCTTTTTTGATTTGGTCAGGAAGATATTGAATATATTCCCAAAGTTCAGGACGATTATAATTATATTTTTCATCTTCTTCAAGTCCTACAGGTGTTAATCGTAAATAGTTTGGTGCTGGATAAGGGTGTTTAGCTAAAGATGCTAAAGCAGCATCAATAGCCGCTTCAGATGACTTCGATTTTGGTGATAGGCATAAATCAATAATAGCGCTTGCGATAGGAATGCGTGCTTCAGGGAAGCCAATAACTTTAGCTGCCTGAAAAGCGATGACGGTACGCATGCAGGCATTTGGATTAGCTAAACCTATATCCTCATATGCTGTTGTAATAACTCTTCTTTCTAAAGATTCTATGTCACCAGCTTCTATTAATTTTCCTAGATAGTACATTGCACCATTAGGGTCACTACCACGTATAGATTTTTGTAAACCACTTAATGTATCATAATATTGATCTTCATCTTTATCAAATTGAGCATTAGCCTTAAATAAAGATTTTTGAACAGTATCTAAAGTAATAAGTGAATCCTCAGAAAGAATGGTGCTGATTTCTAAGCAGTTATAAGCATAACGAATATCACCACTACTTAATTGAGCAATATATGATAAGATACCATCTTCAACTTGATATGCATTATTCAAACCATTTTCTGCAGTTAAAGCACGGTTTAATCCAAGAATAATATCGTCTTGACTTAAAGGTTTAACTTCTACTATCTGACAACGCGAACGAATGGCAGGATTGATAGAATGATATGGATTTGCTGTTGTACATCCAGCAATAATAAGTAATCCATTTTCAATATGGGGTAAAAGGTGATCTTGTTTATCTTTATTAAGACGATGAACTTCATCAATAATGACAAAGAGTTCACCGGAAAGTTTTGCTTCTTCAATGATTATATCCATTTCTTTTTTGTTTCCAGTGGAAGCATTAAAAAGGCGATATGGAATATTTAAATCGTTAGCTAGAGCTGATGCAATTGTTGTCTTTCCGCATCCAGGTGGACCATAAAGAATAGTCGACATAGGATGTTTCTTTTTAACAAATTGAGAAAATAAAGCATTTTCTCCGACTATATGTTTTTGACCAAGAACATCTTTTAAAGATGTTGGACGCATACGATGTGCTAAAGTTGTTGCCATAAAATCTTTCCTTTTTCTATGATTTTGATATAATGATTATAGCATTTTTCAAGGTATAAGGATAGGTGAAAAATGCGAAAATGAAATTTGTTGTGAATATTGATACTAAAAATATTTTATAGAGAAATGTACTCAATTGATTTGAATTAATGCAAAATTGGGTTTTGATTATAGGGTTTGTATCTCATTAATGGAGATACAGGAAAATGGAGGATATAATGAAAGTTGTCGTTCAAAGAGTTAAAGAAAGCAGTGTTACAATTGATGGGAGTGTATATGGACAAATACAAAAAGGATTTATGGTTTTGGTAGGTTTTTGTCAAGATGATACAAAAGAAATTGTCGATAAGATTGTTGATAAGATGATTGGCTTACGCGTTTTTGAAGATGAAAATGGGAAAATGAATCTATCTTTGCAAGATGTTCATGGGAGTATTTTATCTATTTCTCAGTTTACATTGTATGCGGATTGTAAAAAGGGAAGAAGACCTAGTTTTATTCATGCTGCAAAACCTGAATATGCTATACCATTGTATGATTATTTTAATGAAAAAATTAAAGAACACGGGATTGAGTTGCAGACTGGTGTATTTGGGGCTGATATGAAAGTTTCACTTATTAATGATGGACCAGTAACAATTATTTTAGATAGTCAGGAAATTTGTAAGTAAATTTATATTATAAATAAGAAAATTGAATGTTTTAAAGGAAAAGACGTTTATTTTCTAAGAAAAAAGTGATGATTAAACCATCAAAAAACAAAAAAACGAAAAAAAGTAAAAAAAAGACTTGCAAAGGCAAGGGATAGATGGTATTATAGATGAGCACTCGACGAGAGGGCACAGGGACATTGAAAACTGAACAGTAAACACGTCAATAAAGATAGGAAAAAAGAAAGAGTCAAGAAGACATGAAATTGTCTGAAGATAGAAAAGGACAATGGAGAGTTTGATCCTGGCTC
>NZ_NFLD01000013.1:0-58476 GCF_002160725.1 Massilimicrobiota sp. An142
CCTAGTATTTTTGGAGAAAGTTTATTTGATGACTGGTTTGATGATTTTGACAAGGAATTCTTTGGAAAGAAAAATCCATTGTATGGAAAACATTCAAGAAATGTGATGAAGACAGATGTAAGAGAAACAGAAGGAACATATGAATTGGATGTGGATCTTCCAGGCTTCAAGAAAGAAGATGTGGAATTGTCATTTGACAATGGATATTTGACAATCTCAGCTAAAAAGAGCTTAAATAAAGATGAAAAGAATAAAGAAGGACAATATATCCGACAGGAAAGATATGCAGGAAGCATGAGTCGAAGCTTCTATGTGGGAGAAAGTGTACCACAAAGCGATATCAAGGCTAAATTTGAAGATGGAGTCTTGAGAATATCAATACCAAAACAGGATATGAAAGTCATTGAAAACAACAATACAATTACGATTGAATAAGCAGGGTTAAAACAACCCTGCTTTACATATTCTTAAACAAAATTTTATATAAAATGATAGTAAGCTCATGAAAAAGAGCATATATTAAGGGCAGTTATCAGGTTTTCTCTCCACAATAACATTCTTTATACTGATAACCAAGTGGGTTAACCACTTTTTTTATTGTACAACTACCGCTGTGCCAGATACAGTTACCATTAACATACCATTATCAGCACCTAAAACTTCATAATCAACATCAATTCCTACAATAGCATTTGCACCTTTTTGATAAGCACGTTCTTCTAACTCTTTTAATGCATTTTCTCTAGCTTCTAACAATTCATTTTCATATGTGGCAGATCTTCCACCAAAAAAATTAGATAATCCTGCAGTAAAGTCTTTTATAAAGTTAATACCTGAAATAACCTCACCAAAAACAATACCTTTGTATTCAATAATTTCTTTTCCTTCAACAGAAGGTGTTGTTGTTAAAATCATATAATCGCCTCCTTACTTTTAAAATATCATATTTGTTTGGAAAAGATGTGTATTTTACAGTTAATAAGATTGCCTTTTTGATTATTTTTCGCTAAAATGGAATGGAGTTAAGGAGTGATGAAAAAATGGCATTAACAGCCGGTATTGTAGGACTTCCTAATGTAGGTAAGTCAACATTATTTAATGCAATTACAAATGCACAGGTCGAAGCTGCCAACTACCCATTTGCAACAATTGATCCAAATGTGGGAGTGGTAGAAGTCCCTGACTATCGATTAGATGAATTAACAAAGATTTTTAATCCTAAAAAAACAATTCCAACGACTTTTGAATTTACTGATATAGCAGGTCTTGTTAAAGGGGCAAGTCGAGGAGAAGGACTAGGAAATAAGTTTTTAGCAAATATTCGTGAAACAGATGCGATTTGTGAAGTTGTTCGTTGTTTTAGAGATAAAGACATTACACATGTTGATGGAGATGTTGATCCTGTAAGAGATGTTGAAACAATCAATTTAGAATTGATTTTTGCAGATTTAGAAACAGTTGAAAAACGTATTGGAAAAATTGAAAAGAAAGCAAAATCAGGTGATAAGGAAGCCAAAGCTGAAATGGATGTTTTGACACCATTAAAAGAAACTTTAGAAGCAGGAAAACCAGCAAGAGTGATGACTTTTTCAAAAGAAGATATGGATATTGTCAAACAATACACATTATTAACAATGAAACCATTAATTTATGTGGCTAATCTTGGTGAAGAAGATTTAGAAAATCCTGAAAGTAATCCATATTATGTTGCATTAAAGGATTATGCAACCAAAGAAAATTGTGATGTTGTTCCTATCTGTGCCAAAATAGAAAGTGAACTTGTCGGACTTGATAAAGAAGAAAAACAAATGTTCTTAGATGATTTAGGTATTGATGAAAGTGGTTTAGATAAATTAATTAAAGAAGCTTATGCTTTATTAGGTTTAAATACTTTCTTTACTGTTGGAGCTGATGAAGTCAGAGCATGGACATTTAAAAAAGGAATGTTAGCTCCAGAAATGGCAGGAATTATTCATACTGATTTCCAAAAAGGATTTATTAAAGCAGAAACATATAGCTATGATGATTTAATAGAATATGGCAGTGAACATGCTTTAAGAGAAGCTGGAAAAATTCGTCAGGAAGGAAAACAATATGTAGGACATGATGGAGATATTATGTTCTTCAAATTTAATGTATAATGAACAAAATAATCAGAAGAATATTGCTTTTTATATGTATTTGTGTTTTTCTATTTTCAGCTTTTCAATTAGGAAAAATCTTTTATAATTATTATACAATTGAAAAAGAAAGTGCAGAATTAGTGACTCAATATGTAGAAGAACCAGAAGAAGAAAAAGAAGATCCATTAAAACGTGTTGTTAATTTTGAAGAACTACAAAATATTAATTCTGATGTGATTGGATGGTTATATATTCCTGATACAAAAATTGATGAACCTATATTAAAAGGTGAAAACAATGATACTTATTTATATACAGATTTATATATGAAATCTAATACAGCAGGAAATGTATTTATTGATGAAATCAATTCTAGAGATTTTAGTGATGATAATACCATCATATATGGTCATAATATGAAAAATGGTTCACGTTTTCATGATTTGAGATATTTTGTTGAAAAAGATTATTTTAATGAACATCAAGATATTTATATCTATTTGCCTGATGGAAGTGTTTATGTTTACCAGGCTGTAGCTTCTACAATTATTGCCGCAACAAGTGATCTGTATCAAAAAGGTATAGATTATGATTCTTATATGAATCAGGTTAAAAGTGAAGCTTCTGTTTACCAAAACGTAAGTGATAAACAGGTGAATATGATTATGTTAAGCACTTGTTATTCAGGGACTGACAATAGATATGTTGTTTATGGACAGTTAAGAGAAAAAGTAAAAAGTGAATAGTTATGAAGAATTATAATCAAGACAAATGGTTATAATTCTTTTTTTATAAAAGACATCTATAAAAAGAGTCATTTTCATCACATGACAGTCATAGAAAGGGTATGCATTATTTTTGGAAAATAATGCAAAATAATAAATTGATTAAATATAAAGAAAACGTTAATAATTTCAAATAGAGTTCATATGATAGAAAGGAAAAGAGGTGTAGTATGCTTACACAATTTCATGAACAGGCACAAAAAGCAATTGTCATAGCTGAAAGTATTGCGTTTGATTTAGGACATAGTCATGTAGGAAGTGAACATCTTTTATTATCATTATTAAAGATGAAAGATATACTTATGACAAAGATGTTAAAATCTTACCATGTTGATGATGAAGTCATATATAAAGATATTGTAAGGTTGTTTGGTGAAAAGGATATTCAACCTTTTTATATGGAATATAGTGATATTGTCAAAAAGATATTAGAAGAAGCTATCCATATCACACGTGAAAGAAAAGAGTCAAAAGTCAGTTTAAATATATTGTGCTTAGCTTTACTTTCACAAAAGGAAAGTGTTGCTGTTGAATTATTAAATAAATATCATGTTTCTTTTGATCAGATTAAAGAAGAACTAAGTCAAACCAGATCATTACTCTATGAATTAGATAAAATTCATGAACTTGTTAATTTTAATGAATTAGTCAAAAAAGAAAATAGATTGATGATAGGGAGAGATCAGGAATTAGAACAACTTTTTTTAACATTATGTAAAAAAGAAAAAAATAATGTTTTATTGATTGGAAAAGCTGGTGTGGGTAAAACGGCGCTTGTTGAAAAATTAGCTTATAAAATCAATTACAAGGAAGTTCCAAAGCTATTACAAAACAAAGTTATTTATGAACTCAGTTTGTCGAGTATTGTTGCAGGGACAAAATATAGAGGAGAATTTGAAGAAAAGTTTAAGAAGATTATTGATAAAGTGATTCAAGCAAAAGATGCTATTTTATTTATTGATGAAATTCATAATTTAATTGGTGCAGGAGGAGCAGAAGGAGCTATTGATGCTTCTAATATTTTAAAGCCTTTTCTAGCTAGAAAAGATTTAACTTTGATTGGGGCAACGACTATCGAAGAATATTATAAATACTTTGAAAAAGATCAAGCTATGAACAGACGTTTTTCCATACTCAAAATAAACGAGAATACAAAAGAAGAAACAAAAGATATTCTTTTAGGTTTAAAACAACAGTATGAAAATTATCATCATATTGATATACCTGATGAACGTATTGACGAAATTATTAGTCTTTGTGATCAATATTTATTATCACGTGTTTTTCCTGATAAAGCCTTAGATGTTTTAGATTTATCATGTGTCAAAGCAACTTTCCAACAAGATCAGACTTTACAGTCACAACATATTGAAAAGGTTATTGAAGAAATTTCAGGAGCAAGTCTTCAAAATCATTCTTATCAAGATATTGAAACTTCATTAAATCATCATATTATTGGACAACAGAGAGCTATACATCAACTTATTGAATCTTTAGAGTCCTTAGCACAGTTTCCCCATCCTCATAGACCTAAAGGTGTTTATCTGCTGACAGGGAGCAGTGGCATTGGTAAAACAGAAACAGCCAAATTTTTAGCAGAAACCATGCATAAACATTTTATTAAATTAGATATGTCTGAATATAGTGATACAACGAGTGTCAATAAGATTATTGGTTCATCACCAGGATATGTTGGTTATGACCAGCAATCGACTTTATTTCATGATATGATTTTATATCCTGACAGTATTTTATTATTAGATGAAATAGAAAAAGCCAATCCACAAGTTATGCATTTATTTTTACAAGTCTTTGATGAAGGTGTATTAAAAGATAATCATCATCATATCATTTCATTTAAAGATACCATTATTATCATGACTTCTAATGTCACAAAACAAAATCAATCTATTGTTGGTTTTAAAAAGAAACTTCCTTCATATCAACATTTAGAGTCTTATTTTTCAAAAGAATTCTTAAATCGTATTGATGAAATTATTGAATATCAAACATTACAAAAACAACATCTACAACAAATTTTAAAAAATCAGACACCAATCCCACTTACCGAGAGTATGATGGAAGATATTTTAAAAGATTATGATGTCAATCAAGGAGCAAGAACATTATTAAAACAGATGAAAAAATATCTTGTTTCTAAAAATAGATAATGATAGATACTGAGTGCTATTGATAAAAATAGCACTTTTTTGTAGATTCTTTTATTTTGATGAATGTTTTCATTTATCATTTGATGTGGTATGGTAATGATATGGAAAAGAAAAGAGGAAGATTATGTTAGATAGAAAAGATAGTCAATCCATGCCAACACAGCAAGATATGAGTCAATATATTCATAATCCATTATGGGACTTGTTTTATCAATATATGATAGATCAATACCTTATCACACCAAAATAAGAATTTAGTAAATGTAGCTGGGAGTATGGCTGGAATATCAAAATGAAAAAAAGTCAAAAAACATTATGTACGATTTATCCTAGAGAAAATTATTTTACTGTTATGGTTGTTATTGGAAAGAAAGAGAAAGAAAGTTTTGAACAAATACTACCAACATTACACAGTAACATACAAAATATTTATGCAAATACACAAGAAGGAAATGGACAAAAATGGTTAATGATTGATTTAGAAGATGATAATAAACAATATGAAGATATCAAGACAATCATCAATATAAAAGTTTGTGGAAAGTAAGAGGTAAAATAAAAATGTTCATTTATGAAGAAAATACATTAAATATTGAAGATATTAAAAAGATAAGAGAAGGTGTACAATGGAGAATGTTGACTGATCATCAATTACAACAGGCTTTAGATATGACAGTTTATAGTATTGTTGTTAAAGATCATGAACATTCTATTGCAATGGGAAGATTAATAGGTGACGGCATTTATTATCTGATTTGTGATGTGGCAGTTCTCCCAGACTATCAGCATCAGGGAATAGGGACAAAAATTATTCAATGTATGATTCAATATGTCCAATCACATTTACAAAAAGAAGAACGCTGTTCTCTTCAATTGATTGCCGCAAAAGGAAAAGAGAGTTTTTATGAAAATTTAGGTTTTTCATTATTGCCTAATGATTTATCAGGACATGGTATGCAGATGTTTATAAAGAAAAAATAATACATATTTAGAAATGGAAAAGAGACTATCTTTTATATAAAATGAATAGGAGGAGGGATAGTATGAATAGAACAGAAATAATGCAAAAAGCTGATGATGTGATCAAAGATCAGAAATTAAGAGAAATGTTTAAAAAATGTTTTATGTCAACTTTAGAAACAAGTTTAAAAGTTGAAGGAGATAAGACTTATATTATTACGGGTGATATTAATGCTATGTGGTTACGTGATTCAAGTTGTCAGGTGAATCATTATTTAAAATTAATGAAAGATGATCAGGATCTACAAAATAAAATCAAAGGATTAATTCGCTCACAAATAGAATATGTTTTATTGGATCCATATGCTAATGCTTTTTTAAATACGGAAGATGTTCCAAGAGAATATCATGATACAACAATTATGAAACCATATGTCTGGGAAAGAAAGTTTGAACTTGATTCATTATGTTATCCAGTCAAACTTGCTTATCAATATTACAAAGAAACAGATGACACGACTATTTTTGATAAACAGTATCTTTATTTTATTCATACGATTTTAGATGTTTTTGAAACTGAACAGTATCATAGTCAGAAATCTTCTTATACTTTTGAAAGAGATATGGCGAAAGTATGGAATTTAAGAAAAACAGAAACATTACAAAATCATGGACATGGATTTGATACAAGATATACAGGAATGGTATGGAGTGCTTTTCGACCTAGTGATGATGCCTGTGCTTTGAATTACAATATTCCAGGAAATATGTTTTGTAGTGTTGTTTTATCTTATTTAGTAGAGATTATACGTGATCTTTATCACGATGAACGTCTTGTAGAACGTATTATTGATTTGAAGTTCCAGATTGATTATGGTATTGAATTATTTGGAACATATCTTCATCCCAAATATGGCAAAATTTATGCCTATGAAACAGATGGATATGGAAATCATATTTTAATGGATGATGCCAATGTACCAAGCTTATTATCTTTACCATATTTAGAATATTGTCATGAAGATGACCCGATTTATCAAAATACAAGACGTTTTATTTTAAGTGAAGATAATCCATATTATTATGCAGGAAAAAAAGCCAAAGGCATTGGTTCTCCACATACATGGGAAAACTATATTTGGCCAATTGCATTGACAATGCAAGCTTTAACATCTACCAATCAACAAGAAATTCAGACACTTATTGATATGATTGTGAATAATACAGGTGATACAGGATATTGTCATGAAAGTTTTGATGTCAATGATGATAGTCAATATACAAGACCATGGTTTTGTTGGGCTAATTCATTGTTTGCTGAACTGATTATGAAAGTCTATTTCTAAGAGGTAACAACCTCTTATTTTTTTTGTGGAAATCTGTAAAAATATTACAGGTTTTGTAATTTCTATTTGAAAGTGCTTTCTGTATACTTATTGTTGTTGAGGAGGAAAAAATATGAAATTAATTATGTCATTTTTAGAGAAGTATCTTATGCCACTTTCTGATAAGGTCACTTCAAACAAGTTATTAAATGCGATTAAAGACGCATGTATCTTAACGAGTCCATTTACTGTTGTTGGATCTCTTGCAGGTTTAGTGAGTCAACAGGCTAATTATTGGTTTGGTGAATGGGGAATTCCTTTAGATGGAATCTTAGGAAGTATTATTAATGCTTTTACAAATATTAATACAGTTGCTATGGGTATGACTGGTTTAGTTGTTGTACTGGCTTCATCTTACAATTATTCTAATCAATTAAGAGCTAATAAAACAGGTGATAAATGTGTTCCATTAGTTGCTTGTATTGTTTCACTTATTGCATATATTGCAACAATTCCAAATGCTATTGATGTTGGTGATTCAACAATTACAGCATTCCAAATTAATTTCTTCAATTATGAAGGTATGTTTACAGGAATGATTATTGGTTTAGCTTCATCATTCTTATATTATCATTTAGTTAATTCTAAATATACAATTAAATTACCAGGACAAGTTCCACCAATGGTTTTAAATTCATTTTTATCTATTATTCCATTTTTTGTCATTATGGTTATTTTCTCAGTTATTAAAGAAGTTGTTGTGCTTTGCGGGTATGCTTCATTACAGGCATTAATGACTGAATTTATTATTTCACCATTAAATGGTATTGGTACAGGATTACCAGCTGTTATTTTAGTTATCATTATTATGCAATTATTATGGTTCTTTGGTGTTCACGGATTCTCAATTATGTGGGGATTAATCTCAGTTTTATGGATGCCAATTTTCTATGAACACATTCAAATGTATGTGGAAACAGGTTCATTTGATGGTATTACACAAGTTGCTCCAAATACATTATGTAATGTTTATGCCATGATTGGAGGATCTGGTTCGACATTGGCTCTTGTTGTACTGTTATTAGTATTAGGTAAAAAAGGTTCTGCTGAAAGATCTATTGGTAAAGTTGCAATTATTCCAGGATTATTTGGTATCAATGAACCAGTCACTTTTGGTTTACCAATTGTATTGAACCCAATTATGTTCTTACCATTTGTTTTTGTTCCTGTTATTAATGCAATTATTGGTTATTTTGCGACTTCTTGGGGTTGGGTTAACCATTTAGTTGTCTTAAATTCAGGTGTAGAGCCTATCTTTGTTAATGCATGGGTATTAGGTGCATTTACAATCAGTCCTGTTATCTTATGTGTTGTATTGTTTATTATTGATTTAATCTTGTATTATCCATTTGTTAAATTACAAATTAAACAAAATAGTATTGAAGCCCAGAATGAAGGTGTTGTTCTTGAGTAATATTCATTTTATTCCTCATGTTCATTGGGATAGAGAATGGTTACGTTCAACAGATGCTTCACGTATTAAACTTTGTTATTTCTTTGATCGTTTAATTGATATGTTAGAAAACGATCCACAAATGAAATATTTTACATTCGATGGACAAACTGCTGCTTTAGAAGATTATTTAAGTATTAAACCATTTCAAAAAGAGCGTATTGCAAGATTAGTCAAAGCTCGAAAATTATTTATAGGTCCATGGTATGTGCAACCAGATATGATTATTCCATCAGGGGAAGCATTACTTAGAAATTTAATTATAGGATCTCAATATGCGCAGTCATTTGGACATTGCCTCCAAGTTGGATGGGTTCCAGATGCATTTGGTCAAAATAAAATTACGCCTTATCTATTTAAACAAATTGGTATGAAAGGTGTTTATGCATGGCGTGGATTTGATTATGATTGTTTAGAAGATTCATTGTTTTTATGGGAAGGAAATGGTCATACAGTTTTGCCGGCTATTCATTTTGCTTTAGGATATGGACATTATCGTGGTTTCCCAGAAGATTATGAAGATGTTAAAAAGGATATGGAAAATTTTATTCCAAAACTTAAAGAACGTTATCAGGATGGCGAAATATTATTTATGCTAGGAAGCGATTATGCTTTCCCTAGACGCCATTCTTCTCAAATGATCAATCGTTTACAAAAAGATGGATATCAATGTCAGATGACAAACCCTGAAGAATATCTTAAAAATATTTTAAAAGCTGCTAAGCAAAATCATCATGAATTAAAAGTCTATAAAGGTGAAGCAAGAAGTGCAACTTTAGGACGTATTCATGCAGGCATTACGTCTACACGTATAGATATAAAAAATGCGATGCGTTATTATGAAACAATCATGGCAAAAGTTGTAGAACCAATGATCAGTATGACACGTTCACTTGGGGGTCACTGTGATCAGGAATTAATCAATTATTTCTGGAAGATTATCTTTAAAAATCAGTTCCATGATTCTATATATAGTTCTTCGCCAGATAGTATCAATCATACGGTAGAAAATCGTTTATTAAATTTACGACATGGTTTGAATGAACTGATTTGGATGAATTTTAGATTTTTAGCCGAAACAGTGGATTTAAGTGAATTAAATGATCAGGAAGATATTTTGGTATTATTTAATACTTTACCGTATCAAAGACAAGATTTTGCCTTTGTAAGCATGATTGTCAAAGATAAAGATTTTGTATTAAAACGTCATGATGGGACAATTGTTCCTTATCAAGTCATGAATGAAACAAAAGAGACATGTCATGATATTGAATACTATAATGGTATGGAAAACTTCCATGACTCAGGAGAAGTATTAGAGGGTACGAAATTTAAAGTTCAATTCAAAATTGACACTTCATTTTTACCACCGATGGGTTATGAAATCTTAAAAGTTTGCTTCAAAGAAAAAACATCTACATCTCTACAAGGAGATGTGAGTGTGATGAATCATGGAGCACAAAATAAATATTTATCAGTAGTGATTGAAGAAGATGGCACTTTAACAGTCACAAATAAACTGACAGGTGAAACTTATCATCATCTTCATACATTACTTGAAAAAGGTGATGATGGTGATGAATATAATTATTCACCATGTATTGATGATCAAGAAATCAGAATTAATGATGTGAAACCAACTATAGAATTGGTAGAATCATCATCCATTGAAGTCAAATATCGTATCACTTTTGATACAACTGTGCCATCAAAAGTGGTGGACCATCATCGTAGTCAAGAAACAAAACCATTACGTATTATCACTGATGTTTCTTTAAAGGCTCATAGTCAGACAGTTGATTTTGAAACAACTATTGAAAATCATTCTTGTGATCATATTGTCAGAGTTGCTTTTGATGATATCTATACTTCTAAACAAAACTGTAGTCAAGATCAACTTGGAACTATTATCAGAGATAATGTGATTACAAATCAAAAAGGAATAGAAAATGGGGCAACAGAATATGTTTTACCTATCTATGCGATGCAACGCTTTGTGAAATTAAATCATCAAAATGCTATCATGTCATTATTAAGCCAAGGACCTCTTGAATATGAAGTAGAAAATGATCAAAGAATTTGTTTAACACTTTTAAGAAGCGTTGGAAAATTTGGAAAAGCTGATTTACTGATCAGACCAGGAAGATCATCGGGATATCGTATGGATACGCCATCTTCACAATTGTTGGATAAAAAAGTAACGAGTCAATACTCACTTTTCTTTGGTGAAAGTCAACAAATGTCTGATTTGGTTCGTACAGCTGAAATATTAAATACACCAGTTCAAACACGTTATCTTAATGATATTAGCCGTCAAAAAAATAAAGGATTAAAATGGCAATATGAAGATATAAAATTAGATACAAGAGTTGAACTGATGGCTTATAAGAAAGCTGAATGTGGTCAAGCGTCAGTCATCCGTATTCTTAATAATCGTGATGAAGATATTGAAAATGTTGTTTTATATGTTCCAGCAGATAAAAAATGTTATCTTGGGGATGCATTAGAAGAAAAACAAGAAGAACTTGAAAATCAAGATGGAAAAATTTATATCAAAAGCATGATGTCAAATACTTTTGTAACTGTTATAATAGAGTAGATTTTCTACTCTATTTTCATATGAAAGGATTGATTGTTTATGAGTCTCATTAAAAATTTTCAAGAATATGGAAATCATTT
This sequence comes from Massilimicrobiota sp. An142, assembly GCF_002160725.1. Taxonomy (NCBI): domain Bacteria; kingdom Bacillati; phylum Bacillota; class Erysipelotrichia; order Erysipelotrichales; family Erysipelotrichaceae; genus Massiliimicrobium; species Massilimicrobiota sp. An142. The sequence continues at coordinate 11,557 of NZ_NFLD01000013.1, forward strand.
AACTGAACTAGAAGTGGAATGTTTTCATAAACTTTTGAGTTTTCAGGATTTACAGCCAAATTTAACAATATCTTCATTATCTGAGGCTTTAAATGTATCCACAACAACTATTTTTAGAATGGTGAAAAAATTAAACTATAAAACATTTATGGATTTTCGCTATGATCTTTTATACCATCGTAGAGATGAATATGAATATACATCTAGATGTGATAATGTTTGTGATACTATTGAAAAAGAAATCAAAGATACAATGTCTATGTTAAGACATTTAGATATTGGAAAAGCTATTGAAAGTATAGTACAGGCTAAAAATGTTCTTGTTTGTTCCTCTGGGATGAATAAATATGTTGCGAAGATATTGGCAGTAAAACTGAGTTTATTTGGAATCAGAACAATATATCCAGATGATAATTGGTTTTTATATTTAGAAGCGAATCATTTAACTTCTGAAGATTTTGTCATTGTGATTTCACGTGGTGGGGAAACAAAAGATATTATTGACGTTATGAAAACTGCTAAAATGAATGGATGTCAAATATTATTAATTTCAGAAAAAATAAATTCAACGATGTCAAAACTATCTGATTATACTGTGAATGTATCAGTATCAAAAGATGAAGGATATGATATTGATTCACGTTTACATATGCATTTGGCTATTGAATATTTACTTAGAGAATTAGTGAATCAACATTTATATAGTAAAAAATATTTATAAATAAAAAATGAGGAAAGAAAATGGTAGAAAATATAATTAAACAAATGACTTTAAAGGAAAAAGTTGGTCAATTAAACCAGCATTTATATGGTTGGCAATGTTATCAGAAGGTAGGAGACCATTATGAATTAACAGATTTATTTAAAAAACACGTTAAAGAATATGGAGGCGTTGGTGCGATTTATGGAATTATGAGAGCTGATGCCTGGTCACAGATTGATGAACATAATGGGATTACACGCCAAGAAAGTTATCAGGTTATTCAAATGATTCAGGATTATATCAAGAAACATTCGCGTTTTCAAATACCAGCCTTGATTACAGAAGAATGTGTTCATGGTCATATGGCATTACAAAGTCCTGTTTATCCTACGCAACTAGCGATGGGGATGACCTGGAATCCTTTGTTGATGGAAAAAATTGCACAGAATGTCAGTCAGGAATTAGCCGCCAAAGGTGGAAATCTTGCTTTATTTACTGGTTTTGATGTATTAAGAGATCCACGTTGGGGAAGAAGTGAAGAATGTTTTAGTGAAGATGCGTATCTGACTTCACAAATGATTCAAAGTGCTGTGCAGGGATTTGAAAAAGATCAAAACGGAGTCAGCGTTGTTGTCAAACATTTATGTGCTCAAGGAGCCTGTGAAGGTGGACATAATTCGGATGCGGCTAAGATTGGTCCAAGAGAATTAAGAGATATTCATTTGCCACCAGTTAAGGCAGCAGTCAAAGCAGGTGCAAGAGCTGTTATGGCAGCTTATAATGAAATAGATGGAATTCCTTGTCATATTCATAAAAATCTTCTTCATCATATTTTAAGAAAAGAGTATGGTTTTGATGGCATTGTCATGGCTGATGGATGTGCTTTAGATAGACTGTTATTATTAAATGACAATCCTTTACAAATGGGAAGTCTGGCTTTAAAAGCAGGTGTTGACTTGAGTTTATGGGATCAGGTTTATACCAAACTTGATGAAGCTGTTAAACAAGGTTATGTCACTGAAGAAGAATTAGATATAGCGGTTGAAAGAATTTTAAGACTCAAAGAAAAGTTAGGTCTTTTTGAACCTTCACAAAATATACCATTGCCTCAATGTGATGAATTATTGTTGCAAAGTGCAAGAGAATGTCAAGTGTTATTAAAAAATGATGATCATATTTTACCATTAAAGAAAACACAAAAAATTGCTGTGATTGGACCTAATGCTCATCACTATCTCCATCAATTGGGTGATTATACAGCTTATCAAAATCCTCAAGACATTGTGACTGTTTATCAGGGAATCTGTAAAAAAGCTTCACAAGTCAGCTATGCATTAGGATGTACTACAAGAAAGAAACAATTTGAAAATTTAGATGAAACATTAAAGATTGCAAAAGAGGCAGATGTTGTTGTTTTGGTTTTAGGTGGTAATAGTACGCGTTTATATCAAAATGATTTTGAAAATAATGGTGCATTAAGAATTCAAGATGAAAATGAAATGAATTGTGGAGAAAACATTGATTTGGCAAGTCTTGAATTAGAAGGTTATCAAAATCAATTATTAAAAGAGATTCATCGTGTGAATCCAAATATTGTTACAGTCCTGATTCAAGGAAGAGTTCATGTGATCAATGATGTCATGCGTTATTCTCAAGCGGTTGTGGCCAGTTTTTATCCTGGTTCAAGAGGTGGAGATGGAATCGCTGATGTGTTATTTGGAGATTACAATCCTAGTGGACATTTGAGTGTTTCTATTCCTCGTCATGTAGGGGCATTGCCATGTTATTATAATCATAAGCATAACGGAGCACAAAAAGATTATATAGATTTACCATCTGGTCCATTGCTTCCATTTGGTTATGGACTGAGTTATACAACATTTGAATATCAAAATATATCTTTACCTCAAAAGATTTCCATTCAGGAATTAAAGGAAAAAGGACTCACTATTACTTTAGATGTCCATAATACAGGTCAAAGAGATGGAGAAGATGTGGTTCAGATTTATATCAAGCATTTACAATCAAGCATTGTTTCTAGAGTGCTGGAATTAAAAGGATTCCATAAAGTATATGTTCCTCATCATGCTGTTCAGACAGTCAGTATCACATTGAGTTATGATGATCTGGCAATATGGAATATAGATATGGAACATATTGTAGAAACAGGACGTTTGGCTGTTTGTGTCGGTCAAGATTCACAAAATTATAAGGAATATAGTGTCTGTATTGAAGAAAGCTGCTAAGGTGGCTTTTTTGATAAATCATGGTAAATATGGTATGATAAATGCAGTTTATAGAGAGAAAAGAGGAAGAACAATGTATAGTGTCATTATTTTATGTGCTGGACAGGGGAAAAGAACAGGATTGAATTATAATAAAATGTTATATTCATTTCGTGGGAAGACAGTCTATGAAATGACTTTACAAACTTTTATCAATGATACACGCTGTCAACAGATTATTGTTGTGACAAGACCTGAAGAAAGAAAAGAATTTCAACAATTATTAAGTGATGAACGCATAGAGTTTGTTGATGGGGGAAAAGAAAGACAGGATAGTGTATTTGCAGGTTTACAACATGTGACATATGAAAATGTTTTAATTCATGATGGAGCCAGACCTTATTTAAAAAAGCAACAGATTGATGATCTGTTAACATGTCTAAAAGAACATCCAGCATGTTTATTAATGGTACCTTGTAAAGATACAATTAAAAGAGTGATTGATGGTGTTGTCGAAGAAACACTTAATCGACAAGAATTAATGCAGGCACAGACACCACAGGCTTTTCATACCAAACTGATTTTAGATGCTTACACAAAAGCGATACAACAGCACTATTTGGCTACTGATGATGCTCAAATGGTAGAACATTTTACTGATGAAAAAGTCTATTTTGTTTTAGGGGATTATGAAAACAAAAAAATTACAACAAAAGAGGATTTAAAATAAATCTTTTGAATATAATCAATGGGGTGGTCTTTTGAAAAAGAAAAAACACAGTTTACTTGTTATTATAATATTATTATGTATCTGTTTGACTATTTACTTCTTTATGCCACATCCACCATGTTCATTATCTTCTTTTGACAAAAGAGCTGTCTGGTTTGCGTATGGAGATTTAGAACAGTTTTCTTATGAATCAAAGGAAAGCTTTGAAGAAGATTTTTCACAAGCTATTGAAAATATAAAAGATTATAAAATCAATACCGTTATTGTTCAGGTGCGTGCTTTTAGTGATGCTTTATATGCATCAGATTTGTTTCCTCATTCAAGAGTGATTACACATCAGGAATCATTATCATTTGATCCATTAGAAGTGATGATTGACATTGCTCATCAACAAGGTATGTCCATTGAAGCATGGATTAATCCCTATAGAGTCTCTTTAAATCAAGCAAGCTTTGAACAGTTTTTAAATCATTCACCGCATCGTGACTGGTTGGAAGATGCAACTCAGACAATTGGTTATGCCACATATCAATATATTTTAAATCCTGCCAGTCAGTCAGTGAGAGATTATATTGTTGATGGAGTGAAAGAAGTTGTGGAAAACTATGATGTTGATGGTATACATTTTGATGATTATTTTTATGTATCAGGAACACATGATGGCACAACGGCCAATCAACGTATGGATTATGTTAATATGCTCATACAGGATGTTTATCAGACAATTAAAGAGGCTGATGAAAATGTTGTATTTGGCATCAGTCCTCAAGGCAATTATGAAAATTGTTTAAATGATGGGGCTGATATTGATACATGGTTAGGGGAAGAAGGCTATATTGATTATTTAATGCCTCAGATATATTGGAGTGATCAGTATGGTGAAAATAAAAAAACAACAAAGTTTACTGATCGATGTGAGCAATTTGCAAAAATACCAAGACATCAAAGTGTTATGTTATATGCTGGATTAGCTCTTTATCGTGCTGGCGGGGCTGTTGATGAGGATTATGGATGGCAGGAAAACTCTCGTAATATTGCTTCACAAGTTCAAATTCTATATGAAAATGGATATAAAGGTTTTAGTTTATTTCGATATGATTCATTCCTGAAAGAATCATCAATACAGGAATTAAATGAATTATTAAGGCAACATGCATAAAAAAGGATGCGACCAATCGACTTATATAGTCTATTGGATGACATCCTTTTTTGTTTTTGTATGGATTGCTTGTGTCAATTGATAACTTTCATCTATATATTTGAAAATATCTTCATCAGATAATGTTTCATCTAAGATGATAGAAATCCATTTCTTTTTATTCATATGATAAGCTTTATAAAAACCATTTTCTTGAAGTAATTGTAAAATATGTTCTTCTTTTAATTTTAAATTGATGATTTCTACATCCCCGTTTTCAGAAGTGATTTTATTTTTATTGATATTCATCATTAAAGCATACCATTTTTGGTTGTTGTGATGTCTAAAAACGCCATAGTGAGGATCGCTCGTCCATGGAAAATCAGGATAATCATGATATGTTTTTATTATGTAATCAGCAATTCTATTGGCTTGAGGATATATAAAATATTGCGGTGTAGTACATTTGTCTTTGATATCATTTAAAATCTTTTCATATTCTTGACGTATTTTTGTGATAAATTCACCAGTTTGCGCTTTGATACGAAAATTGATATATTCTTCATGAAAAGCTAAATCAATCATTTTTCCATGAATATCTTCATCAGTATTGATAGTAATGATGACTTGAAAGCTATTATCTAAAATATTTTGAATATAAACATATTGATGACATTCTTTTTGAAAGCCATAGGCTATCAGTTTATTAAAATCAATTTTTGTTCTTTGAAATATATCTTGTTCTAAACTCAAGATGAATCACCTCATTATAGAGAATTTAAGAATTCTTGCCATTGATCTTCATGATCAACAAAATATTTTGGACAGATTTTACCAGTAATATCATAATGTCTAATCACATCTTGACTTTGTAAGTGATAGGTATCCATTAAAGCACGCACGAGTTTTTGTAATGACTGGTAAGTTGCATCATTAAACTGTCCGCTTTCATCAGGATGGCAGCATTCAATAGAAATGGTATCTTTATTACGATTATTAGAAGCATAAGCGACTTCATTCAAAGGAATACATTGAATGATTTCTCCTTCTAATCCAATGATAAAATGGCTAGATACAGAAGTCGTTCTGGTTATTTTCAGATTTTCAAAATAATCTCTGTTATTTTGAGCAGTGGAACCAGGATTGGCAGTATAGTGAATCACAATACCATTAACTCTTGGTAATGTTTTTCCACTTCGCGAATTGGGATTAACCGTTAAAAATTGATGTTGTATAGATAAGCCATCAACCTGATATTCTTCAATATCATTATGATGACGTGGAGACAGATAAATTGTTCCTATGCCAATGATCAGTAAAATCACAAGCATATAAATCATAGTTTTTTTATTGATTCTTTTTTTCTTTGCCATAAGATCACCTCGCTTTTACATTATGTCATGATAGCGTTGAAAATGTATAAATAATTTCTTAATATTTTATAAATTGATGTGGATATCATCTATTATATCATGATTGTTGATTTGAGAATATCAAATGATTATTGTATTGTAAAAAGTATTGATTTTATGAGGTTTTTATATATGTCTGGATTGACAAAAGGGCGTATATGTGGTATATTACGTGAGCATGTAATAAATTTACTGCCTGTCTATATTTAAGATATAGACCATTAGACCATAGGAGGAGGTAAAAAGATGAATAAGTACGAAATCATGTTTATTGTAAAACCTGATGTTGAAGAAGAAACAAGAAATGCATTAATCGAAAACTTCAAAAACATTTTAACAAATGGTGAAGGAACTGTAGATAATGTTAATGAATGGGGATTGCGTGATTTTGCTTATGAAATTCAGGATTACAAAAAAGGATATTATGTTGTCGTAGATACAACAACTACTCCTGAAAATATTTCTGAATTTGAACGTATTTCACGTATCAATGCAAACGTTATCCGTCATATGACTCTTAGAAGATCTAAATAAGAAGGTGAATTCTGATGATTAATCGTGTTGTATTAGTTGGAAGAATGACGAGAGATCCTGAGTTAAGAAGAACAAATAGTGGTGCTGCAGTTACAAGCTTTACTTTAGCATTAAATCGTAACTATAATTCAGCAGATGGACAACAGGCTGATTATATCAATTGTGTTGTTTGGAATAAAGTTGCTGAAAATGTAGAAAGATATTGTTCAAAAGGTTCATTGGTAGGTGTCGAAGGAAGACTTCGTTCACGTAGCTATGATAATGCTCAGGGACAAAAAGTGTATGTTGTTGAAGTTGTTTGTGATAGTGTACAGTTCTTAGAAACAAGAGCTGCTAGAGAAAGAGCACAGCAACAACAACCACAAGTATCACAAGATAACTTCTATGATATGAAAACAGTAGAATTAGAAAAGGATTTTGATAATTCTTTTGATTCATTTGATATCATGGAAGATGATATTCAATTTTAAGGAGGAAAAGGTTTATGGCATTCAAAAGACAAAGACCAAGAAAAAAAGTTTGCTATTTTACAAAAAACAAGATTGATTACATCGATTACAAAGATGTTGAATTATTAAAAAGATTTGTTTCTGCTAACGGTAAAATCATTCCTAGACGTGTAACTGGAACAAGTGCTAAATATCAAAGACAATTAGCAGTTGCGATTAAACGTGCTAGACAAATGGCTTTATTACCATACGTTGGTGAATAGAAAGAAAAAAAGCCCATATAATCAGGGAATTTTGAAGTTAAAATGTAAGCTGGTGGCAAACTGGTGGCACTTTTAAAGTGGTTTTTAACTTAATATGATATGTTTTTTTAGAAACTACGGAATCTATTTCGTAGTTTTTTTGTTGTTTCTTACACCATCTCCTCAATATGTCGTAGGAAAGGACTTATTTTGTTACCGGAGCGTATAAAGTCAGCTTGAAACTTTATATAGCATAAGTGCTCATAGATGGGAATTTATACTATGATAAATGACAATATTATGTCGATATGGATGAATATAAGAAATATCATCAATAAAGAAGATTTTTTCATGAAAAAAGGAGTCCAGATTGTCTGGATTCCTTTTTAGAACAAATCAGAATGTGCACCTGTTCTAACCAATGCAAGTGTCAATTCACCTTTTTCTATTCTATAAATGAGAAGCCAATCAGGCTCAATATGGCATTCTCTAAAGTTTCTATAATTGCCTGTCAATTCGTGGTCACGATATTTTTCATCAAGTGGACGCTGATTAGCCAGTTCATTAACAACGTATTTCAGCTTTGCCAAATCCTTTCCACGTTTTTTCATCAGCTTATAGTCTTTTTTGAAGGTATGGTGATACCTGATTTTAAGCATCTAAATCATCAAATAATTCATCCACAGTATCAAATGATTTGCTGAGATTCTGATTGTTTGCTGTTTCATCAAGAATCTTAAGAGTATCACTGTTATATAGAGAAACATCAAAAGGTATTCTGCGTTCTCTACACATTTTTTTAATAAAGATTGTCAATGCAGTCGTTGGATTCAAACCTAGTTCTTCACATATCTTTTCGAAATCTTTCTTGACTGAATCATTGATTCTGAAGCTCATCTGTGCCATGTTTCATTCGCCTCCTTCTCTCACCATCATTATATCAAAATGTAATTCGTTGTCAATACATTGAACTACAATGATAGTATACGCAGTTTCAACCATTTTATGCACTATCTCATATCATTATTCATTATGGTAGTATATCTTTAATTGTTTATATACATGATTCATTTATTTTTGTTATAGTTTAAATAATTATGTTATAAATAGGTCTATAAAATAAAATTTTTATATAAACAAAGATATATTTATGGATGAATGAAAGAATGTTTGTAAAATAAAAGTAATCATATATTGATGCGTAATGAGATTGAAGAGAAGCTATAACAAAATAAATATGATAGCTAAATATAAAAAAATGAAGAAAATCAGTACAAAATACTGCACATAAAGAATATATTACGAATAATCAAGAAGCATTATACTGGGCATTAAAGACAGGGATATCAGAAGCTTTTAGACCTTCATCAAAACAAAGAAGTACTGATGAATGGGCTAATTCTGGATTTGGACTTTATATGGTTAGCGAAATATGTAAAAAATTAAACGGAAGCTTTTGTATCATAAGTGGTGAAAATTATTTACTTGTAGATAATCAAGGCACTGAAACAGGAGAAACATCATTTCATGGGACAGCTATTAGAATTTGCATATCTTCTAAGGAAATCTCTAATGCTCAAAAGATTATTTCAGAAATTTGTTCACAAGGAGAAAATGAAGCCAAAACAATGAGAACAGCTTTTCAAACTGCATCAACTCCATCTAAAGGATTAATAGAACATTTGAAATATAAAAAGTAAATCATTTCAAAACTATGATGAAAATGACAGTATTTATTTCATCACGATAAATATATATTAGAATCTATACCTGTATGAACTAGCATAAGTGTTAGTTCTTTTTTATAAAAAGACAGTCAGGTTTGATATAACATTCTCAATAATCTTTACAATAGTTAGTTGATAATCACGATATTTTTATCTCTTTATGTTATAGGTATTTAAAATTGAAATTGAACGATGTTTTTATATGGGCTATGCGTAAATAGAATAACAGTATTAAATTTTGATATTGTACTTTTCTCAAAGAATTTCTTAAAATATATATAGAGAAATAGAAATGAGGTGTCAAAGTGGAATATTTAATTTTAAATAACAACATGAAACTACCAAAACTAGGTTTTGGAACAATTAATCAATCAGGAGATCAAATCATTGATAATGTAAGCTTTGCATTAAATCAAGGCTATCAGCTTATTGATACAGCGAATAGATATGGTAATGAAGTTGAAGTTGGACTAGGATTAAAAAAATCTGGTAAAAAACGTGAAGACTATTTTATAGAAACAAAGTTAGGTCCAACATTATATGAAGATGATCATGCGATTGATGAGACTTTAAAAAGATTAGGTGTGGATTATATTGATGTTATGTTATTGCATCATCCTGTGAATAATTATATCTATGCTTATAAAATGCTAGAAAAAGCATATAAAGAAGGAAAAATTAAAGCTATTGGAATTTCTAACTTTCCAGTCGAAAAAATCCAGGAAATATTAGACCAATGTGAAATTGTACCAGCACTTATGCAGGTTGAATGTCATCCATATTATCCAGCTGAAGCTGTGAAAGAGTTTTGTGATCAACACAATATAGCTTTACAGTCATGGTATCCTTTAGGCCATGGAAATACAGATATGTTGAATGATGAAGTTTTTGTTGATTTAGCAGACAAATATCAGAAAACACCAGTTCAAATCATTTTAAGATGGCATACACAAATGGGATTTGGATTAGTGCCTGGAAGTCGCTCACAGGAACATATCAAAGATAATGCAGATATTTTTGACTTTACTTTAACTAATGAGGATATGGCTCATATTGCAAAAATGAATAAGCATGAGCCATTCTATAAAGTGACTCCAGAATCACTCCAAATGTTAGCAACTACAAAATGTCATTTTGAAGAATAGAGGTGGAAGCAATGGAATATGTCACATTAACAAACGGATTAAAAATGCCAATGGTAGGCTTTGGTGTTTTTAGAGTTCCTGATAAAAAAGAATGTCAGGAATCAGTGTATCAGGCCATTAAAACAGGATATCGTTTAATAGATACAGCGGCTTCTTATACAAATGAAGATGCAGTAGGACAGGCTGTCAGACAGGCTATTGATGAAGGCATCTGTCAACGAGAAGATTTGTTTATTACTTCTAAATTATGGGTTCAGGATATGAAAAACTATGATGCAGCCCGTTATGGAATTGATGCTTCATTAAAAAAGAGTGGTTTAGAATATATTGATTTATATTTATTGCATCAGGCCATGGGAGATTATTTTTCAGCATGGAGAGCGATGGAAGATGCTTATAAAGAAGGAAAGTTAAAAGCTATTGGTGTTTCTAATTTTTATCCTCATGTTTTAACCAATTTCTGTGAAACAGTCAAAATCAAACCAATGGTTAACCAAGTTGAATTACATCCTTACTTTACACAGGAACAGGCTTTAGAAACAATGAAACAGTATGATGTCATTCCTGAAGCTTGGGCACCACTGGGTGGAGGAAGATATAATCCATTTGAAGATGAAATGCTATTGGAGATTGCAAAAAAATATCAAAAATCTGTTGGACAGGTATTACTCAGATGGAATGTTCAAAGAGGTGTTGTTGTGATTCCTAAATCAACACATATTGAAAGAATTATTGAAAATATTGATATTTTTGATTTCCAATTAAATGAAGATGAAATGAATCAGATTGCATCATTAGACATGGGATATTCAGGTTCTAGAACAAAACATTTTGATCCAGAATTTGTCAAAACTGTACTTGATAGAAAAATACATGATTAAAAAGTATAATATCAACAAAAGAGTTTATAAATACTTCAATTGGTATTTATAAACTCTTTTTCTTTTATCATAAAATAAATAGTGAAAAGTAAATAAAAATATTGAAAAAATGAAATCGTGAATAAAATATATTGAGATGATTTTAAACATGATTGACTTCTTTTTTTAATAATTCTAGAAATGTTTCCGCTTGTTTGGAAAAAACATGATATTTTTTCCAGGCTATGTGAATACCATCTTCAAGTCGTGGTAAGAGAGGTCTAAAACAGAGAGTGCTCTTTTCATCAAGATGAATAATATTTTCAAAAGTTAAGGCATATCCTCCACCTTCTTCAACGAGCAAAGCAGAGTTATTGATAAGATTATAAGTCACTTTAATATTCAATTTTCTTTCATTACCACCAATCCATCCTGCCAACTCATTTTTGACTATATTTTGATCTGATAAGATAATAGGTTTATCTTTTAATAATTGTGGTGTAATCGCTTCGTATTTAGCGAGGGGATCGTCTTTTTTCATGAGAACGCCCATAGTTTCTTTGCCTGGTAAAGTAAAATAATCATATTGAGAAAGGTTAACTGGGTCAAAAAAGATACCAAAATCTAATAAGCCACTATCCAATTTATCAGCGACATCTTGCGCATTACCGCTGAAGATGTGAAAATGTACTTGAGGATATATTTTTTGCATAGAGGCAATCACCCTCATAACCAAACGCATAGAAGCACTCTCGCCTCCACCAATATAAATATCACCTGAAAGATCATCTTGTTCTTTTGATAATTCACGTTCAGCTTTTTGTGTCAGATTGATAATTTCTTGAGCATATTGTTTTAATAAAATGCCATCTTTGGTCAATGTGATTTTTCGATTACCACGAATAAATAATTGTTTTTGAAATTCATCTTCCAATTCTTTCATTTGCCTCGAAAGCGTTGGTTGTGTAATATGGAGAACTTCTGCTGCTTTAGAAATACTTTCTTCTCGAGCGATTGTTAAAAAATATTGTAAAACTCTTATTTCCATCATTCATCACCTATTAGCATTATATCCTTTTTTCCTATGCTTAACAAGTATAGGAAGATATAAAATATAAGTATTTGATATATGAAAAAATGATTTATATAATGTTGGTAAATAGAAAGGAGAGAAGAAATGGCTGCATTATCAACATTATTTCCCGTATTTTTTATGATTGGATTGGGAGCTTTGGCTCGAATGAAAAAATGGATTACGCCTGAACAGAAAGAAGGTGCTAATCACATTGTTTTTAATATTTTGTTTCCTATTATGATTTTTAATGTTTTATTAACTGCAAAAATAGAATCATCAGTGATATGGATTATTCTTTATGTTTTTATTGCTTTTATATTGACTATGGTTATTGGAAAATTATTAAGTGGATTGACTGGCAAAAAATTTGCTCATATTTCACCATATTTATTAACAACAACAGAAGGTGGTAATGTGGCTTTACCATTATATACATCTATTGTAGGATTGAGCTATGCCAGTAATACAGTTATTTTTGATATTGCTGGAAGTTTTATAGCTTTTATTGTGATGCCTATTATGGTTGCAAAAACAACAGCTGGTCATACAAGCGTAAAAGAATTATGCAAAACTATATTTACAAATTCGTTTGTTATAGCAGTCTGTTTAGCTTTGATTTTGAACTTAACAGGGTTTTACACGTATCTCAGTCATACATCATTTATTGATGTTTATACGAATACAATGACACAGGCAACTGCACCAATTGTGGGTATGATCTTATTGATTATAGGCTACAATTTAAAAATCAAAAAAGAAACACTGCCATCTCTTATGAAATTGCTTATCGTTCGATTTGTATTATTTGCAGGAATCATTGCTGGGTTCTTTATCTTATTCCCTCACATGATGGCAGATAAAATATATATGATTGCAGTATTGATTTATTTTATGAGTCCAACTGGTTTTGCGGTACCAATGTTAATATCACCACTTAATCAATCAGAAGAGGATGCTGATTTTCAATCTGCTTTTATCTCACTATATATGGTGATTACATTAGTTGTTTATACACTGATTGTTGTATTTATATATTAGTTATTGAAAAGAGTCTGATGAGTCATTTGACTCTTTTTTTTGTTGAAAGGTAAATCAACGTGAAAAAGGGATATTGTATGTTCAAATAAAACATAGTGAAAAAGTTTTGTATAAAGAAAAAACCCACTGAGGGGTTTTGAATGAGGTTGTTTAAAATTATGATTTTCTCCAGTTATTTGAAAAAGTTTGATGTTGTGTTTCTACAATACCTCTATGTCCATGGATTTCGCATTGATCTAATGCTCTCTGTAAATCATTGAATTCTTCATCAGTTAATTCTACATTCCATGCACCTAAGTTTTCAATAATTCTTTCCTGATTTTTAGAACCTGGAATGGGCACAACATTTGGATATTTCTTCAACATCCATGCTAAAGAAATCTGGGCTAGGGTTGCATTTTTTATTTTTGCAAACTTATTGAGTATATCTAATATAGGCTGATTTCCAGCAATATTTTCTTTTGATAACTGAGGGACAAAGTTTCTGACATCATCTGTTTTTTCAAACTCTGTTTGTGTTGTGATTTTACCACTTAAAAATCCTGATGCAATGGGAGAAAAAGGTACAACACCTATATTGTTTTCTAAGCAATAAGGAAAGATTTTGTCTTCACAGTCTCTTTCTAGAATATTATAAAGATTCTGTACAGCTGTTACAGGTGTAATCTTATGTGCTTTATCTAAGGTATCCACATCAACCTGTGATAAACCCCATCCTTTGATTAAACCTTCATCAATAAGTTTTCCCATTACAGAAGCAACATCTTCAACAGGAACTAATTCAGTAATACGATGTAAATAATATAAGTCTACATATTCAGTTCTTAATCTTTTTAAAGATTTTAATAAGTGACCTTTAATTAAATCGTAAAGATTCATATCTTCAGTGACTTCTTCATCATGAATATGAAGTTTTGTTGCTAAAACAATTTCATTTCTAAATGGTTCTACAGCTTCACCGAGAATTTCCTCATTATGTCCTTCCCAATATAATTCTCGACCATATGTTTCAGCAGTATCAAAGAATGTACAACCAAATTCATAAGCCTTTCTAATCGCTTCAATACTATATGTGCGATTTGGAATTTGACCATAACCATGAGAGAATCCCATACATCCCATACCAATAGGTGATACTTCTAATTGTCCAATGAATCTTTTTTCCATATTTTACCTCCTATATTTTCAATTTAATTATATATGAAATTATGAATTCATAGAAGTACAAATATGTTTTAACAGTGTTAACCTTTTGGTTCAAAGAGACTATTTTGGATATTTATAAGATTATTAAGAATGTTTTTGTAACTCATTCTTTTTATGCCAAACAAGTGAATGAACTTATTTACTTTTGAGTATGTAAATTTCATTGAATAAAGTCATTGACTTTATTCAATGAAAGGTGTGTCCTTTTGTTTAGAGGAGGGACATATGGGAAAAAGACAAGATGCAGCTTTACAAACAAGAAAAAAGATTATCGAGCCTATGAAAGAACTTTTAGATGAAAAAAAGGCTGAAGAAATTAATATTGAAGAGATAACACAAAGAGCACATATTGCAAATGGAAGCTTTTATACACATTTTAAAAGAAAAGAAGATGTTATTTCAGAAGTTGCCTTATTAGAATATGATGTTGTTAAAGATTTTGCTTTTCAATCTTCTGATAATATTTATGAACAGACTTCAGCTTATCTTAAAAAATCTGTTGAGATTATTGAAAAGAATACTTTACAGGTCGCTCAACAATGGATAAAAAGTGTTTCAGCTCCTTTAGAAAATGAAAATTCAGGTATAAAGAAATATCAATTTGATAAAGAAAATATTTTAAATCTTTTGATTCAGGCACAAAATCGACAAGAATTAAATGAAAATGCCCCTGTTCAAGTTATGGCTGAAATGATTATGGATAACTATTATGGGGCGGTTGTGACATGGTGTATCAATAAAGGAAAAGAGCGTACACTTATTGAAAGTGTGGAACATTATTGTCTATATGGTTTAAAGCCAATGATAAATATTTATAAGGAGAGATTATAATGGAATATGTAACTTTAAATAATGGTATTCAGATGCCAATGGAAGGATTTGGTGTTTTCCAAGTTCCAGATTATCAGGAATGTGAAGATGTTGTTTATCATGCGATTCAATCGGGATATAGATTAATAGATACTGCGGCAGCTTATATGAATGAAAAAGCAGTAGGAAATGCTATTCAAAGAGCAATTCAAGATGGTATTGTAAAAAGAGAAGACCTTTTTATTACAACAAAATTATGGGTGCAGGACTATAATCATGTTCAAGAAGCGATTAATTGTTCATTGGATTTGCTTGAATTAGATTATATTGATTTATATTTATTTCATTAGCCAATGGGTGACTATATTGGAGCTTATCGTGTTATGGAAGATAATTATAAAGCAGGATAAAGCAGGAAAATTGAAAGCAATTGGAGTATGTAATTGTTATCCACATGTTTTAGCAGACATTTGTGAAACTGTTGACATTATTCCTGCTGTTAATCAAATTGAATTACACCCATTTTTCCAACAACCTTTAGCTTTAAAAACTGCAAAAGAATATGGGGTTATATGTAAAGCATGGGGACCATTTGCGGAAGGAAAACATGGAATCTTTACACATCCTTTCTTAAGTGAGATAGGGGAAAAATACAATAAAACAGCAGCTCAAGTTGCATTGCGTTGGAATGTAGAGAGAGGTGTTGTTGTGATTCCAAAATCTGTTCATCATGAAAGAATTGAACAGAATATAGATATATGGGATTTTCAACTTAATGAAGAAGATATGAAAGCTATTGAAAAATTAGATATGGGTAAGAGTGAAATTGTTGATCATTTCAATCCTGAATTTGTCAAAATGATTCATTCTGTTAAAGTACATGATTAAAAGGAGGAAAAAGCATGGATAAGATGATTTTAAATGATGGAAATCAAATTCCAGTTGTTGGTTTTGGCGTATTTATGATTCCAAATAATGGACCAACTTATGATGCAGTTTTGCAGGCGTTAAAAGCCGGATATCGTCATATTGATACAGCAGCAGCTTATTTTAATGAGGAGGATGTAGGAAGAGCAGTCAAAGATAGTGGTATTCCTAGAGAAGACATCTTTATCACAAGTAAACTATGGTTACAGGATTATGGCTATGAACAAGCAAAAATAGGTATTGCAAGATCACTGAGAAAACTTGATTTAGGATATATTGATTTATATTTGATTCATCAACCCTATGGTGATGTTACAGGAGCTTGGAAAGCCATGGAAGAAGCTAAAGAAGCTGGTCAAATCAATTGGTGTCAGCAATATGACTCCTAAGATTTGGAATCAGTATGTTCCTCAATTCAAAACAAAACCAGCTGTTAATCAGGTTGAATGTAATCCATTCTGTCAACAAAGAGAACTTCGTCAAATTTTAGATAAAGATGATGTTAAATTAGAATGTTATTATCCATTGGGACATGGTAATACTGATTTATTAGGACATCCATTAGTCACTTCATTAGCACAAAAATATAACAAGGATGCAGGACAGATTTTATTACGTTTTGAAACACAGGATGGGCTTATTGTTTTACCTAAGTCTACCAATCCCCAAAGAATTCAAGGTAATATACAAATTTTTGATTTTCAATTAACTGAACAAGAAATGGAAGCTATGAGAGCATTAGATACTGGCAAAACTACACATGATCCAGAAGCAGAAGGTGTGGAAGATATGTTACGTAATGCTTTTGTGATTGAAGATTAAATAAAAATATATGATAGCACTTCAGGTTTTAAAGTGTACCCCATGTCAAGGACAATTAAATAAAAAGGTATATTTTATAAAAAAATTATCTTATATGATTGTGTCAAGGAGGAATGACACAGTCTTAAGCCACTGGTCAAGATCAGTAGCTTTGTGTCTAAGATGATTATGTATATTTTTAATGAATATAAAAATTTAGACTTGTTTGTGTTAAGTATGACAAATGTATTGGATTCAAGACCAACAGAAATGGTAATATCATTGAAGGAATCCTTTTCAAAGGAATTTATTATCATTGGATTGCCTTCCCATCTCTTAATGCTTCCTGTCAGCTTACTGTTTTTTTTAGATTTTTTTTGGAATGAGGAATAGCTTTTCAATCAGAATTATCAATCCTACACTGATGGCTATAAGTTCATCTCCACTCGAGAGTATATTTTCCGGCTTGAAAATCAATGCGAGATTTTATCAGTTGATTGAGAAGCAGACTCGTTTTGAATATGAGCTTGTGTTTATTGGGTATATATCTGCCATTCTTCTATGTAGATTGGCTTTCCTTAATCTCATACTAACATTAAGTAAAAAAGAAAAGACGGCAACTTGCCGTCAATATATTATATCAATATGATTGTGTATCACATTTCTAATCCTTCGTTATTTTCCATGTGACAATTTATCATCTTATCTATAACATCCAAATATGATTTTGTTTCCGTTAATGAACGTTCTATTTTTCTTCTTTCAAGTCTATAATTCAGAATGTATCGTGTTCTAGCTTCCCACAATGAAAACATCTCACTATGATCATCAATATACTCGTTAAGATACAGATTAACATTATTGATGTTTGCTAATCTTATCAACTGGTCAATATCGCGAGTTTTTGGGTAATTGACCCCATTCATTTCAAGCATATACTTGATGGATAGCTCCAGTGCCTGCTGGATATGATATCCGACATAATTAAGATAAGCTTCATCATTTATGGCAATGGTTGAGTAAATACTTTCTGCAACCTTTAAATTCTGCTTTGCCTTATCAAAAAGAGTTTCATTGTTCATATATGACCACTCCTTTCTTTTTTATTTCTTTCTTAAGACGTTCATCAGCAGTGAAATTAGTCCATAAGTCAAATACAAAATCAAAATACCTATTGATTACTTTTTTATCCTTCTTCAATTCTACATATAGGTCAATGTCAGAATCATTATGACAGTTTGAAGTGATGCTTGAGCCAAATAATGTTATAGACTTTATGTCAGCATCCTGTTTGAGATAATCAAGCATTTCTTTTACTTTCCTTTGTTGTGTTGGATATACTTTCTCGCAGAATGGAAATGGATTTTGAATGCAAATTTTATATTTCAACTTAGACCACCACCTTATATTATAAGTATACCATATATAAACAAATATTTTCCAGTAAATTAACGACCGCAACTTGCCATCATTATAGTTCCATATCATTTTCTTCTTGTAGCTCATCATTAATCAATTGATTATTGGTAAGCACGGTAGATGTTAAATCGGATTGAATTTCATATGATTGAGTTGCTGCTATTTTTCGATAAGGGCGTTTGTTGCACCCAATTCCTGTTCCACAGATTCTTTATTTCTCAACATGACTGACAGATAGGTTTTTCCTTATCTTGGTGCTCTTTTTTGTTGACGCTTATTGTAGCTATTTTTCTAGCTTCTGATAGGCAATCTTTTCTTCAGGAGACATTTTCCTTGTCTTGAGGCGACCATCATTGTATTTTCTAGTATCTTCAAATCTTTCCAAGTGCGGTGCTTCCTTTTTTGTTCGTTGGACAATGTTACTTATATGTTTTGGCCCAAGATTATGTGAATCAATATCAAAGGAAGAAAGTATGAAAGAAAGGGTATCACTCTTTGAATAGCAAGTCCAGAATTCCATTTTAAACTTTTGAGAATTTTGTGAGATATCTTTTTAATATATGGATTATCCCTGAGTATTTTCATTTGTATGTTATAAAAGAAATCTGTTTTATATAGTTTTTTATTAGTAAGTTACTTATCATAGTGAACATCTTGATATAAATCATTATGATATATTTCAGCATTGTTACCTAGAAAAGCCTGGCTTGCATAAATGTCATCTTGTAATTGCCACATTAACCATGCTGTAACATATCCATCTGCTGAATATAACATCTCTCCGTGATCAGCCTCTTTTCTTCGCATCATGACTTTTGGTGAAGGAATTTTATCATACATTTGTTGCATGGCTTCTAAAGGAATAACAGCTTTGGTTTCAAAATCACCTTTTGTTCCTGCAATCATGAATAGGGGAATAGAAATTTGAGTGAGATCATAGAACCATCCCAAATCATGAGCCATTTTTTCATGAGTGGGTGATAAAGCAATAGCTGTTTTATAAATCTGTTGATGTTTTGTATGAGATATAGCAGTCAATACACCAGCACCACCTTGAGAATGACCCGTTAGACCAATGTGTTTCAAATCAATATGATGGTGGAGAATATGATTTTGATTTTCATTAATTTTTATTAAGTAGTCAATTGTTTCATCAGCTGATAAACCAAATCCTGTGCTTGGATCATCATTGCCAATGACAATAAATCCCCATGAAGCCAAATGCTGAAACAAAGCAGGATATTTTTTAGGTAAAACACCAGTTCCGTTTAATATAACAACAACAGGATATTGTTTTTGTGTCTTTTTTAATTCTTGAGGATAATAGATATGGAAATACTTTGTGAGTTCTGTTCCTTTTTCTTTTTGATATGAGATATCATTTGGACCTAATTGAAGATATTGAGCTTCTATTGAGCCACCTGTTTTAATAGTCTTTGTATAATTGGTTGGAACAGATGGAATTGTGGATATGAATAAAAGTAAACAACCAACAAGCAATATTAAAATCAAAAGAATTATAGCTATTATTTTTATCATATTTTTCATCATTTATTTACTGACTCCTCTACAGGTATATATTTATCTAAATAAGCTTCTACTGTTTGCATATATTGATAATAGATTTTATTGTCATTTTGTAAGCCATGTCCGGAATGTTCAGCTACAAAGTATTGATAATCAACATGATGATCTTGATAGGTTTTTAATAAACGTTGTGAACCTTTAAAAGGTTGTACTTTATCATATTTTCCATAAGCAACAATACTTGGTACGGTTTCTTCGTTAATCCACATGAGAGCTGAAATAGGTTTGACTTTTTCAAGATATGTCTGATCTTGAATCATTTCAGATGTGATTTGTGTCCCAGACATGACACTGAATAATCCGGCTGCACCTTGTCTGGCTTCATCTGTATTTTGATCAAATCCATATATATTCCAATCTTCTTTGTAAAAGCTTGATGGACCTACAGCACCAAAGAGCAACTGAATGGGAACAGGGGATGTTTTGGCATCACGATAAGCATAAATCATCGCAAGAGTATGTCCTGCAGATCCCCCGGCAATTGCCATTTGATCAATGGAATAACCATATTGTTTGGCTTGTTCAATGATATGAGGAATAGCGTCTTTGATTTCTAGAGATTGTGTATAGACATTGGCATCAGGATTGTCTTCATTAAAAAGTGTATAATTAATCCCAACAGCAACATATCCTTTGGCACAAAGCCATGATAATATATCTTTATCTTCTGATTTGTCTCCAGAGGTAAACCCTCCAGCATGGAGATAAACAACCAATCCATAATGTTTTTTTGTCTGATCATGAGGTAAATACATATCAAATCGGTTTGATTCTTTTTCGCCATAAGATAAATCAGTATATAATGTTCCAACTTTTGGTGTCATTTTCACTTCATCATTTTTGGCCCATGAAGGTTTTAACACAACTTTTGAACCTATTCCTAGTAAAAAACAAACGACAAATGTCATTATGCATATAAATATAAACATTTTGTGGCCTCCCTTTTTTAAACTCATAAAAAGTTTCCTCCAAATAATGTACCACCTAAAAGTAAGTTTAAAATAGTTCTCAATGCTAATCTTCCTAATACAAAAGCCATAATAGCAATAATCAAAAGAATCATTATACGTGTTTTTGTTAAAGTCATATGTTCTCCTTTCGTTTCTATCTAGACAAGATCGTTTGTATTTTGTTAAAATTCTGATGAAACATATGTATCATCGGATGAATCAAATGTATTATGGTTGGTTGGCTTATTCAAGTTATTTAAAAAAATGATACGAAAAGGAGGATTGTGTTACATCATGGATAATGATGAAAGAAATCAATATGTCAAAGTGGCAATGACAAAAGCATTATTAGAACTTTTAAATACAAAAAATTTAAAGGATATAA
This sequence comes from Massilimicrobiota sp. An142, assembly GCF_002160725.1. Lineage (NCBI taxonomy): Bacteria > Bacillati > Bacillota > Erysipelotrichia > Erysipelotrichales > Erysipelotrichaceae > Massiliimicrobium > Massilimicrobiota sp. An142. The sequence goes on from NZ_NFLD01000013.1 coordinate 32,920, forward strand.
AGATTAGTGAAATTACTGAAAAAGCTCAAGTTGGGAGAGTTTCTTTTTATCGTAACTATAAAGATAAAGAAGATATTTTAAAACAATATCTTGACAAAATTATCAAAGAATGGAAACTTCAAGATCAGATGCCCTTTGAATTGATTATGAAAACTTTATTTGAACATTTGGTAGCTTATAAAGATTTTTATATTTTACTTTATCAAAAAGATTTATTTTATTTATTTAGAAATACTTTAAAAAAATTAATGATTCAAGATAATCAATTATCTAATCTAGAAGCCTATGCAGTCGCTTATATGACTTATGGCATTTATGGCTGGATTAAAGAGTGGATTGCACGAGGCATGCAAGAAAGTCCGGATGATATTTATGCTTTTATGGAAGCACAAAAAACAGATAAATCTCATATATAAAAGGAAAGTTCTTATGTTATTTTCAACATTTGAACTTTCCTTTTATTCTTGCAAAGTTTCTTTATAATGTGTTCCCCATTGTCCCATAATATCAATAATAGGACGAAGCGATTCACCTATTTCACTTAAACTATATTCAACTCTTGGTGGTACTTCAGGATAAGCCGTTCTAATGACGATACCATCTTCTACCATGGATTTAAGCGTAGCAGTTAAAACTTTTTGAGAAATTCCATCTAATGATCTCCTTAGTTCATTATAACGTTTTTTTTCAGTCATCAAATCTCTTAAAATGAGTAGTTTCCACTTACTTCCTATAAGTTGAACAGTTGTCGCAACAGGACATTCAGGTAAATTTTCTTTTTTGATCATTTTAAACACTCCTTATAGTCAATTTTTATGATATATGCCAAAAGTTATGTATATAAGAATTATATGATATAAGCATATCATGATGCAAATCATAAAATCAATTTTTTTTATAATTCCTACTTTTTGGTAACTATAGCACAAAAAAGTGCCTACTTACAAATTTATCAAATTTGGAGTATATTATGATAGAGGAGAGAAGAACAATGGAAAAACAAATGGATTTAAATAAAAAGTCTTTTATACCTGTTCATACAAATATTGAAAATGTAGAACTTGATGGTGAAAAAGTAATAAGAGTTGTCAAAGCTGAAAAAATCATGGAATTTGATGAAAATACTTATGCAAAATTAAAAGATTTTTCATTTCACAATGGAACAATCGAAGTAAAAATGTTAAGTCGTCTATTGCCTGATGCACCAGATTTCGCAAGAGGATTTATAGGTATTGCTTATCGTATTACAGATGATGACAAGCAATTTGAGTCATTTTATGTACGACCAACAAATGGTAAACAATGTCAAGATCCTATGAGAAAAACGCATGGATGTCAGTATTTTTCATATCCAAAATATACTTTTGAATATTTTAGAAATCATCAGATTGCACAATATGAAGCACCTGTTGATATTGATTTGAATGAATGGATTCAATTAAAAGCAGTTATTGAAGATGAACATGCTTCATTTTATATCAATGATAAGTTGATTCTTGTTGTAGAAGATATGAAACATGGAAAAGATTTGAAAGGTTCAGTTGGATTTTTTGTAGATATTGGAACAGAAGCCTTCTTTAAAGATTTAAAAATTGATATCAAATAGTTATTTGAAAAGCTAACCCTGGGGTTAGCTTTTAAAGTTCATGAAATATAGGTTGCATCTTATCAAAAGTACAATAATATTCAAAGCCTAATTTTTTAAGTTCTTCTCTGGCTTCTTCAATATAAGCACCGAGATGATCGGGTTGATGTGAATCACTACCAATTGTAATAATTTGACCACCCAGTTCTTTATAAAGCTTTAAAATATTTCGAGATGGGGTCATATCTTTTAAGCCATAACGATGATATGAAGTATTGATTTCAATGCCTTTACCATCTTTGATAACAATCTCTAAAATATCTTTGACAATATCTTGAATATAAGCAAAATCAATAACACCATTTAAATCATAACGTGTAATCAAATCCATGTGTCCTAAAACACTATAATCTTTATATGTTTTTACAACTTCAAGCATTTCCTGATAATAGCGCATATTATATTCAAGCTGTGTTTTGCCTTTTTGAAAATCCTGTGTCCAAAATTCTTGATCTTCTACCTGATGAATAGAAAGAATAATAAAATCAAAAGGATATTCATGAAATAATTTTTGATATTTTTCAATTGTATGTGTCTGAATACCAAATTCCAGTCCCATTTTCAATGTAATCTGATCTTTATATTTTTCTTTTAACTCATCAATTTCTTTTTCATATTCAGGATAATTGACATTCGCTAAAAGTGTTTCATATCTTTTTTGAAAAGCACGTGGATCATCCCAGTCATACTTGATTCCATAATCCACATGATCAGTAAAACAGATTTCTGATAATCCTCTATTAATTCCATCTTTCACAACATCTTCCATGAGATATTCACTATCATCACTATAGTGAGTATGTACATGATAATCACAAAGCATAATATTCCTCCTATCTTTATTTCTAGTTTATCAAAAAAACATAAAATAGAAAGCTAAAAACATCTTCCTGACAAATATTTTTCAATAAAACAAGATCATTTCTTTATTTTCAGAATATATTTTGTAAATCTTATTTACAAAATATAAGCTTATACATTTTATTTTTTAAAACAGGTTTTGAAGCTTTCGTTCAAGTCTTTTATCATGAAATCCTTTTTGTTAAATTAAAAAAGCAGAAAGGAGAAAAGTTATGGAAAGTATCAGAAATTATAAAAGTGTAAGTCTTTGGCAACGTTATCAGAATAGTTATTTAAGTTACTTTTTTATGTATAATTTTTATTATTTATCATGGGCATTATTTAGTGCTTTGATTTCAGTTTATTTGATGGGCATGGGATTTAAAGCCAGTGAGGTTTCATTGGTTGTATCTGCCTCATTTTTAACATCTTTAATCACACAACCCATCATTGGTAAATGGAATGATCAGTATAATCTCAAAAAAGTGAATACTATTTTATTTCTCATTGCGATTGTGGGTGGTCTTGTTTTTATGTTATCACGTCATCTTATCATGATTATGATCAGTTACAGTGTTGTCTTGATGAGCATTAATGGTGTCAATCCTATCATGGAAAAAATTGCGACTGCATCCCCTTATCAATATGGAAAAATAAGGATTTGGGGAACAATTGGTTATGCTTTAGGTTCACAATTAGCTGGGCTTCTATACGAACGTATTTCACCACAAGCTATTTTTATTGTTTTTGTTTTCACCATGTTTTTATGTATTCTTGGTTTGTTAGGAACTCAACCACATATGCAAAAACAATCACAGCGTGACAATACAGCCAAAACAAGTGAAATATTAAAAAATAAAAAGTTCTTATATTATTTACTGATTTGTGGTCTGTTTTATGGTGTGACTTATATGTCCAATACATTTATTCCATCCATGTTGACAGATAAAGGATTAGATGTAGGAATAACATCGACAGTCTTATCTATTGCTGTTTTTTGTGAAGCACCACTTGTATTATTATCTAGTCATTTTATGGATCGTTTATCTAATAAAACATTATTAATGATTGCGACGACAATGGTCTGTGTTCAATGTGGTGTATATGGATTGGACATGCCTGTGTGGATGACTGTGATTGTCACTTTTTTAGTCAAGCATCCTGCTGGAATGTTATTTATAATGATTAATCTTAAAGTTGTGAATACATTAATTGATGAAAAACATCAGATTACCGCTTTAGCCATTGTCGCGACATTAAAAAATCTAGTTTCAATTATCTTTCAAAATGCAGCTGGATACATACTGGACATGAGCTCATATTCTTATCTTTATATGATTTGTCTGATTTGCATGGTGATCAGTTTATTATTAGTTATTTTCTTTAAGATTGATCGAGGAAATGAAAAAAGATTATTTAGTTAGAAATTGGGAATGAGAGAAGAATAAGGAGAGATGAAAATGAATCAGAATACAAAAGTCAAATTATGTTGTTGTCAAAAGATGCCTATTATTGCTTTAGGTGTATGGCAAAGTGGAAAAGATACAAAACAGGCTGTTTTAGATGCTTTAAAAGCGGGTTATCGTCATATTGATACTGCAGCCTGTTATGGTAATGAAGAAGCTGTTGGAGAGGCTGTCAAAGAAAGTGGAATACCAAGAGAAGATATCTTTATTACGACAAAATTATGGAATGATGATATCAGAGCTGGAAATACACGCAAGGCTTTATTAACAAGTTTACAGAAATTACAGATGGATTATGTAGATTTATATTTCATTCATTGGCCTGTAGAAGGTTATGTTGAAGCTTATTTAGAAATGGAAAAACTGAAAGAAGAAGGACTTGTCAAAAGTATAGGTGTATCTAATTTTAGAAAATCACATTTACAAAATTTATTATCTCAGGTTCATAAGATTCCAGCAGTGAACCAAATAGAAATCAATCCACAAATGCAGGATGAAGAAACTATACAGTTTTGTCAGGACAATAAAATTGTTTTGGAAGCCTGGTCACCACTAGGAAGTGGAGCCTGTTTACATATACCAGGTATTCAAATGATTGCTGATAAATATCATAAATCAACAGTACAGATTATTTTAAGATGGTTGCTACAAAGACATATTGTTGTATTACCTAAATCAGTTCATAAAGAACGTATTGAAGAAAATATTGATTTGTTTGATTTTGAATTAACGAAAGAAGAAATGGAGATCATGAATGCACTGAATCAAAATAAAAGAACCGGACCAGATCCAGACCATTTTGATTTTTAAGGAAGAATGTCTATGCGTATACATTATAAAAATAGTTATTTCAGTTATTTACTCATGTATTTCTTTTATTTCTTTTCATTAGCTGTTTTTTCTGGATATATATCTGTTTATTTGATGGATAAAGGTTATCATGCTTCACAAGTTTCTATGGTTGTCTCATGTTCATTTATTTTATCCATGATTATTCAATCTATTGTCGGTTATTTCAATGATCATTATTCTCAAAAAAGATTAAATATGTTGATTTTATTATTAGCAGCAGTTTTAGGAATCATATTTATTTATGCTCAAAATATTTATATGATTGCTTTGATTTATAGCTTAGCTTTAGGATTATTTAATGCGGCTAATCCTGTTATTGAGAATATGGCAACATTATCACGTTTTTCCTATGGAAAGATTAGAATTTGGGGAACGATTGGTTATGCTGTTGCTTCTAAGATATCAGGTGTTATTTATGATGATGTTTCACCAGAAGCTATGTATGCATTCTTTACGATAGGATTGATTTTATGTGTCATAGGTATTTATGGCACACAAAATGTAAAACAAATCAAAACCCAAAAGAAAGAAAAAACAATAGGTTTATTTCAAAAGAATTTTATCATCTATTTAATTATTGTATGTCTGTTCTATGCTATAACAAATACCAATACAACCTATTTACCAGCTATGTTTCAAAATTTGGGATTATCAATGAATACAATATCGACAGTGATTTTTATTTTAACTCTTTCAGAACTACCTATTATTTATTTTTCACAGTATTATATGAACAGATTAACCAATAAACAGTTACTTGTCAGTATATTTTTATTACTAACGATACAGTTTTTTACTTATTCCTTTGTAAAACAGGCAATGATTGTGATCATTGTATCAATATGTACAAAAGCAGTTTCCACAATGTTATTTATCATGTTGAATTTAAGAATTGTCACAACAATTGTGGATATGAAACATCAGATGAGTGCCTTAGCCCTTGTTCAGACATGTCGTAATTTTGGCTCTATTGTATTTCAGTTTGTTGCTGGATATTTGATTGATTTTTATTCATATGATATATTTTATTTAATTCTATGTTTATTATCTATAGTGGGTATGGTGATTTGTATCTTTTATAGAATACCAAGTGGAAATCATCAACATTTATTTGATTAGGAGGTTTTTTATGGAATTTCAAGATAAGGTTGTGGTTGTGACAGGTGGCGCTAAAGGTATTGGGAAATGCATTGCTGAAATGTTTCAAAAAGAAGGAGCACATGTTTGCATTATTGATGCTGAAAAGAATGATTATTTTCAGGGTGATGTTGGCAGTCAAGATATTTTAGAACAGTTTCATCAAAAAGTGATTGATGATTATGGGTATATAGATTATTTGATTCATAATGCAAAACCACTGTTTAAAGGAATTGATGAATGTACTTATGATGAATTTCAATATGCTTTATCTGTTGGTGTCACTGCTCCGTTTTATTTGTCGAAATTGTTTCAAGATGATTTTCGTAAAGGAGGTTGTATTATCAATATTTCTTCATCAAGAGATGGGATGAGTCAGCCTCAAAGTGAAAGCTATAGTGCGGCTAAAGGTGGTATTCATGCCTTAACACATAGTTTAGCTATGTCTTTGGCTGGAAAAGTGCGTGTGAATTCTATTTCACCTGGATGGATTCAAACAGAATCAGACCAGACAGTTTATCAGGGAGCAGACGTTTTACAACATCCTGTTAAACGTATTGGCAAAGTTGAAGATATTGCTCATATGGTTTTATTTTTATGTAGTGATAAAGCCAGTTTTATCACAGGTGAAAACATCAGTATTGATGGTGGTATGACAAAGCAGATGATTTATCATGGAGAACATGGATGGGAATATAAGGGATAGAAAAAGATATAGCGCAATGGCTATATCTTTTTTAAAATTCATCTTCTTTCATAATATCAATGGTTGAAAAACGTCCTTTTTCAATCATTGAAGAAATCTTTGTTTTTCTTTCTACGTTTTGATCATAGTTTAATGCAAAGATGCAGGAATAAAGTAAATCTAATATATATTCAAAAGAAATATCAGTAGAAAAAGTCGCAATCTTTGAATAAAGCTTTTCTCTTGTACAAATTCTTAAAACCACATCTGCATGTTTAGAAACAGTGTTTTCACCGATGTTTGTTAAAGCGATGATGGGAATGCCATTGGCTTTTAAAGCTTGAATGACCCTTGAAAGAATGGGTGTTTCGCCTGAATAGGAAACAATAATAGCACAAGATTGAGGATCGGCATTCATGGCACTATAAACCAGTTCTCCTTGCAGATGACAGATCGTGACTTTCTTTTGAATTCTAGACATATTATGTGCAAACTCCTGTGAAATTAGACCATTATTACTGACTGCAAAAACATAAATAGAAGACGCTTTACGAATGATTTGAACAGCTTTTTGTAAATCATCATGAGTCACAAGTGATAATGTATCATCAATGGCTTCTTTCTTTAAAGTCGCAAGTTTGGAAGCAATAGACATAATTGTATCATCATTGGTAAATGGAAAGTTTGCATCTACATCTAAAAAATGTGTTTCCAGATATTCTTCCTCTTTTAAATAAGCTTCTTTTAATTCATTCCATCCTTTGAATTTCATCTTATGTGCAATTCTGATTAAAGTAGAAGGTGAAGTATATGTAGCGTTTGCTATATCCTTGGTTGTCATATCCTTAATTTTCATTTTTTCTTTTAAAATAAAATCAATAATGACTCTTTCGCTATGAGAAAAGTCACATCTTTCTAATCGTTCTCTAATTAACATGGATATCACCTCATTTTTATCATAGCATAATTTTTTTAAGGACTCTAGAATCACCCAAAGATTCAAAATGAATTTACAGAATTGCGTATTAAAAACAACTTATTTGTAAATGGAGTTTTATTTCAATGAAATACCATTGTTTAATGAATCTAAAATCAATATGATAAAAGTGCATATAAAAATGATAAGGAGGAATCGTATGTTATCAAATTCAAAATTAGGTTTTGGGTTAATGAGATTACCAAAAGACAAGCAAGGTCAAATCAAGTTAGATGAAGTCCAGAGAATGGTTGATTCTTATATGGAAAGAGGATTTAACTATTTTGATACGGCTTATGTGTATGAAGGAAGTGAAGACGCTATTCGTCAAACTTTAGTTGAAAAGTATCCTAGAGATGTTTATACATTAGCAGATAAGCTTCCTGCCTGGAAATTAACTTGTCAGGAAGATGTTGAAAGGATTTTTCAGGAATCATTAAAGAGAACGGGTGTTGATTATTTTGATTTCTATCTATTGCATAGTGTTGAAAAGAGTCATTATCCAACATATGAAAAATATCAGTGTTTTGATTTTATTCAAGAAATGAAAAAGCAGGGAAAAATCAAATATATGGGATTCTCATTTCATGATGATGCTGATTTTTTAGACAAAGTTTTAACAGAGCATCCTGAAATAGATTTTGTACAGTTACAACTTAATTATTTAGATTGGGAAAATGGAGTGATTCAATCAAGAAGAAATTATGAAGTAGCTAGAAAACATCATAAACCTATTATTGTGATGGAACCTATCAAAGGTGGAACACTGGCAAGCTTTTCTGATGATATAAAAAAAATATATAAAGATTACGCTCCTCAAAAATCTATAGCGTCATGGGCTTTGCGTTATGTTGCATCCTTAGATGGTGTTATGACGATTTTATCAGGGATGTCCAATGCACAACAGATGAATGATAATTTGGATACGATGACTCATTTTGAAAAAATCAATAATGAAGAAGCCAAATTGATCAAGCAAGTTACAGATCAGGTCTTATCATATCCAACTATTCCATGTACAAAATGTCGTTACTGTACACCAGGCTGTCCAATGCATATTCAAATACCGGATTTATTTACAGCTTATAACAGTGCCAAAATGTATGGCGAAAATAGACGCTATGATACATACTATAAAGATCATAGCACAGGAGATTATCAACCCGCTAAAGCTTGCATTGCATGTGGACAATGTGAAAGTGTCTGTCCACAGCACTTAGAGATTATATCTTTACTCAAAGAAGTATCAGAAGTTTTTGATTCATAGAAAAGGAGATGGAATCATGAGTCGTGATTATTTATTTCGTTATTTTTATCGCTGGGTGAGCACAATGAAAAATGCACATGTCTGTCATGACAAGAATATTGTGTGTTTTTGTAATGATAAGTATCATGCTCATATCATATTTTATAAAGAGTTTAACATGATGGAATTATCTATTGAGGATAAATGGACTGAAAAGAATGTGTTTTATTTACATTTTGAAATGATGGATATTTTATCAACCAGAAAAAACATTCTCTCTTTCTTCCAATTTCTAAAAGATGAGAATCATCACAATAAAGTAAATTCCTCTTTAAAACTTTCTTCTTTAAAAATATTAATCTGTTGTACATCAGGTTTAACAAGTCATTATTATGCTTCTTTAATGCAACAGGCTCAACAAAATATCATTGTGGATGCTTATCCAATAATGAATGTAGAAGATGTAGCAAATGATTATGATATCATCTTATTAGCACCTCAAGTGGCTTATATGTATCCAAGTTTAAAAAGAAAGTTTGGCAAAAAGGTTATGGAAGTAGAAGCCATGGATTTTGCGACAGGAAATGTTAATCATACTTTAGAAAGTATTTTTGTATAGATGTTTTTAACGATGCGTAATAATCATAATTTAATATATGTTTATATGATTTTCTTCTGTTATTTTGTTAAAATTATGTGTTCATCTTATCAAATATTTCCATTATAGATGGTTTTGTTGGGCTTAAAAAACTAATAAGATGAAAAGATATTGATATCAATAGAAATATACTTATAATAAAATTATAAGCTTATATTTTATATGAGGAAAGGAGAAAGAAGATGGTATTAAGTAAGGATTTTTTATGGGGTGGAGCTTTAGCTGCCCATCAATTTGAAGGTGGTGTTTTAGAAACATCAAAAGGTTTAAGTGTCGCAGATGTCATGACAGCAGGAGCACATGGCGTACCTAGAGAAATTACGGATGGTATGATTGAAGGAAAATACTATCCTAATCATGTTGGGATTGATTTCTATCATCATTATAAAGAAGATATTGCCATGTTTGCTGATATGGGCTTTAAATGTTTTAGAACATCTATTGCCTGGACACGTATCTTTCCATTGGGTGATGAAGAAGAACCTAATGAAGAAGGATTACAGTTCTATGATGATGTTTTTGATGAATTATTAAAATATGGTATTGAACCCGTTATTACTTTATCTCATTTTGAAATGCCATATCATTTAGCCAAAGAATATGGTGGATTCATGAACAGAAAGACAATTGATTTCTTTGTGAAATTCGCAAAGGTCTGCTTTGAAAGATATAAAGATAAAGTCAAATATTGGATGACTTTCAATGAGATCAACAATCAGATGAATTATAAGAATGATATCTTCGGATGGACAAACAGTGGAGCTCATTTTGGAGATTATGATAATCCAGAGGAAGCCATGTATAAATGCGCTCATCATACCCTAGTTGCCAGTGCTTTAGCAGTCAAGGCAGGAAAAGAAATTAATCCTGATTTTAAGATTGGTAATATGATAGCAATGGTTCCAATTTATCCATATTCTTGTCGTCCAGCTGATATGGTCTTATCAGTACAGATGATGCATGATCGCTGGTTCTTCTGTGATGTTCAATGCCGAGGGCATTATCCAGCATATGCTTTAAAGATGTTTGAAAGAAAAGGATTCCATATTGATATTACAGAAGAAGATAAGAAAATTTTGGCAGAGGGAACAGTGGACTATATTGGTTTTAGTTATTATATGACAAATACTGTTGATTCAACATCACATAAAGATGTTTCTAAGTCTACTGATGGTTCTAGTGAATATAGTGTAGATAATCCATATGTCAAAGTATCTGACTGGGGTTGGGCTATTGATCCAGAAGGATTAAGATATGCTTTAAATATATTCTATGAAAGATATGAAAAACCTTTATTCATTGTAGAAAATGGATTTGGTGCTATTGATGTTAAAGAAGTAGATGGTTCATGCCATGATCCATACCGTATTGATTATCTAAGAGCACATATTGAAGAAATGAAGAAAGCAGTAGAAGAAGATGGAGTAGATTTAATGGGATATACACCATGGGGATGTATTGACTGTATTTCATTTACAACAGGAGAAATGAAAAAACGTTATGGATTTATCTATGTAGATAGAGATAATGAAGGACATGGAACATTAGAAAGAAGTAAAAAAGATTCTTATGACTGGTATAAGAAAGTCATTGCTTCTAATGGTGAATATTTAGATTAATCAAAAAGAGAATACAATATTAAAAAGAGGTTCCAAGATTTTCTTGGAGCTTTTTTTGTAAAAAATCATAGACTTGAAAATATTTATTATTGAGAATATTTAAAAAAATAGATAAGATAGAATTATAGGAAAAGTGGTGAAATCATGGTTAAAAACAATTTAAAATCATTAATAGTGATTTTAGGCATCATTGGAGCATTGATGATAGGCATTATTTATTATCATTATCAATATCCTAATACACAAAATCGCATATTTGGTGTGACATACATGACAATGAATAATCCTTTTTATGAAGTTATCAACAATGAGTTATTGAAAGCAATAGAAGACAATGGCGATCAGCTTCTTGTCAGAGATCCTGCTTTAGATGTGGATAAACAAATAGAACAGATATACTCATTTATTGATTATCATGTAGATGGTATTTTTATTAATCCCATTGATTCTGAGAAAATTACACCAGCATTAGAAGCGGCTCATCAAGCTGGAATACCTGTTATTGTTGTGGATGCACCTGTTAAAAATGAAGAACTTGTGAATTGTACAATTGTTTCAGATAATTATGATGCAGGGGTACAATGTGCCAATGATATGATGAAAAGATTTGATTCTGCGCGCATTGTTTTGTTGAAACATACAAATGTCAAATCTGCGAAAGATCGTATAGATGGTTTTTTAGATACAATAGACGGATTATCACAATATCAAGTTGTAGATGAAGGTGAGTGTGAAGGACAGGTAGAACTGGCGATGCCTTTAATGGAAGATATATTACAGCGTCAATCAAATATTGATGTTGTCATGGCATTGAATGATCCAAGTGCTTTAGGAGCTTTGGCTGCATTGGAAGCACATCATCAGGAAAATACAGTTGTTTATGGAGTTGATGGAACACCTGATATGAAAACACTTATAGGTGGTCATGCAATGATAGCTGGAACAGTCGCTCAATCACCTATTTCTATTGGGCATCTGGCAGCAGAAAAAATGTATGAATACTTAGCAGGAAAAGATATTGAAAATGAAGTTGTCATACCTGTTCAACTGATTAATGAAGATAATATTGAAATGTATGATGAAACGGGGTGGCAATAATGCAATATTCTTATCAGCGTTTATTATCATTTTTAAGAAATGCAATGACGATATTGAATATGTTGATTGTTGTTTTTTATGGCAGTGTTATTCTTTTGACAACGCAATATATTGTTTCCACACGTTTGGCTAGGGATTTTTTAGATCGGATTACGCATCTTCCACATCAGCCCATTGTTGCATTTTTTGGTTCATTGATGTTGTATGGTATATTTATCTTTATTATGTATAGTCGTAGTGAAAAAGTAATTGCGCATAAAAGACTCAATTTTATTTATAGTTTTATTGAAATGATTGTTAGTTTTACTTTGATTTATTTTTTGTATATGGAATATAATGGTATCTTGTTGCTTGTTTTTTGTGATTGTATATTTCATTTAAGAGATGGAAGATATTCTAAGTGGTTTATTTGGGTTTTGGTTGTGGCTTATTTAATATCTAGTTATGATGTTTTTTCGGCTATTTTTCCATTGACAAGTATAAATGAATATTTTCAAATCTATGGATCACAAATTAATGGTATCTTTATGATGAGTAAGTCATGTTTAGAAACGCTCAATATGATATTGTTTATTGCTTTTATGATTGTTTATCTGGTAGATGAAATACAAAAGAATCAGCATATTTCTCAAGAATTGGATATGGTGCATCAGGTGAATAAAGAATTAGAAAATTATGCAGCCATTACCGAAAAAATTGGAGAAAACAATGAAAGAAAACGTCTGGCTAGAGAAATTCATGATACTTTAGGTCATGCTTTGACGGGAATAGCAGCAGGAGTGGATGCTTGTATTGCGATGATTGATCAAAATCCTAAAGCAACGAAAGCGCAGCTACAAGTTATTTCAAAAGTTGTCAGGCAGGGCATTAAAGATGTTCGTAATTCTTTAAATAAGTTAAGACCAGGAGCTTTAGAAGAACATAGTTTAAAAGAAGCTATAGAACGTATGATAGGAGAATTTTCCAGTGTAAGTGATCTGACGATTGCATTAGAGTATGAACTAGAAAATATAGATCTGGAAAAAACAAAAGAAGAAATTTTATTTAGAATTATACAGGAATCTATTACGAATGCTTTGCGTCATGGACATGCGACAGAAGTTCATATTCATCTTTATCAGGAAAATCATTTCTTATATCTCAAAATACAAGATAATGGAATTGGTTGTGATCATGTCCATTATGGATTTGGCTTAACACAAATGAGAGAACGTCTTGCGGTTATTAATGGTCAGGTAGAGTTTGATGGTCATCATGGCTTTTTGACAATCGCTAAAATACCAGTATAAGTAAGAGGAGAGGACAGATAATGATTAAAGTGATTATTGCAGATGATCAGGAATTGATTAGAGAATCTTTAAAAATTGTATTAGGGACACATGAAGATATCCAGGTTGTAGATGTTGCATCGGATGGGTTTGAAGTGATTCATATTCTTGAACAAGAAACAGCTGATGTCATTTTGATGGATATTCGTATGCCAGGAATGGATGGTGTTCACTGTACAAAAATTGTGAAGGAAAAATATCCTCAAACAAAAATTATTATTTTGACAACATTTGATGATGACGATTTCGTATTTAGTGCGCTTAAATATGGAGCGAGTGGTTATTTATTGAAAGGTGTAGGAATGGATGAGCTTTATCAGGCTATTGTCACTGTGAATAGTGGTGGAGCTATGATTAATCCCGATATTGCCACGAAAGTTTTCAGCATGTTTTCTAAAATGACACAAAATAATTATGCAATTCAGGTTGATGAAGAGGCTATTCAAGATATTAGTCATCCTGAATGGCGAGTGATTCAACAAGTTGCATTTGGATTATCCAATAAAGAAATAGCACAAAAGCTTTTTCTATCAGAAGGAACAGTAAGAAATTATTTAAGTTCGATTTTATCTAAATTAAATTTAAGAGATCGTACACAACTGGCAATATGGGCGGTACAAACAGGTATTACGACAAAGGATTTTAGCGATGAGTAGAAAAAAGATAGTCTGTATACTGGTTGTATTGGGATGTCTTTTATGTGTTGTTTGGCGCCCTCAACGCATAACTTTAAAAGTTGGTATTTTTGCTGGAAGTAACTGGGATGTACCTAATGGTGATTGTTATAAAATTATTGATCAGGCTATTGAAAGATATGAAGAGGAAAATCCTGATATTCATATTGAATATGAAAGTGGTATTTTAAAAGATGATTATTCAGAATGGTTATCTGCTCAATATTTAAAAGGAGAAGAACCAGACATCTTTATGGTCTTAAGTGAAGATTTTAATACTTTAAGTGCGCTAGGTGCATTAAAGAACTTAGATGATTTTATGCAAAAAGATAGTCAGTTTCATAGTGATGATTACTATGAAAACGCCTTGCTTGCAGGGCAATATCAGCATCATCAGTATGCTTTGCCTTATGAAAGTAATCCAACATTAATGTTTGTGAATCAAACATTACTGCAAAAAGAAAATATAGATCTTCCAAGTAATGACTGGACTTTAGATGATTTTTATAATATCTGTCAACAAGTAACAAAAGATACGAATAATGATGGACAGATTGACCAATATGGTTGTTATAATTATGATTGGTTAGACTCTGTTTATAGTCATGAAGTGAGTTTGTTTGATGAAACAGGTCAGACATGTTATTTAAACCAGGAACCTGTAAAAAATGCGATTGCTTTCATTCAGAGATTGAATCAATTGAATAAAGGCTATACAGTGACTTCTCAGGATTTTGATACAGGGAAGGTGGCATTTTCTCCGATGCCTTTTGCACAATATCGTACTTATAAGCCTTATCCTTATCGTGTTCAAAAATATTCTCAGTTTGAATGGGATTGTGTTCCTATGCCTGGGATGACAGAAAGTCGTAGTGAAGTGTCTTCATTATTGATGGGTATTTCTGCTCGTACATCTTATGGACAGCAGGCCTGGGATTTTTTAAAACTACTAACATATGATCAAGAAACGCAAGAAAGTCTTTTTCGCTATTCACAGGGAATATCATCTTTAAAAACTGTTATTCAATCAACTGAAGCATTAAGTCTACTCAACGAAGAATCCTTAGGAGATACGCAAGTTGATTTAAGCTTGTTGAATGATGTTATGGAAAATGCTATGAATCAAAATCAATTTCGAAAATATAATGCCACTCTAACAATGATGGATACACAGATACAACAGATGATACAAAATAATGAAGATTTAGATTTATCATTAATGTCTTTACAAAATGAAGTTAATGAATATTTAAGAGAATAAAGCATCAAAAATTGTATATTTTTCTAACTTGTTTATGATTTATAATGAGTCATGAAAAAATAAGAGATTTCAACAATGATTTTACGCTATCATTTAAGAAATCTCTTTTTATATTTCATTATTATATTCTTTTGTATCTGTAATTAGAGGCTTTCTCTTATTTTGTTTCTCACCATCATAAGACTATATCCTAGTCAATTTTTACCCTTCCAATAAGACATATCATATCTTTTTTTATCATTCATTGACAAACCAATACCCCAGATTTTATCGCCAACAGCGCATTCAGCCAATATAGTTTCTTGTGTGTTTAATAATTCTATTTTTAATTGTTCATTTTGTGAAAATTTAGCTAATAAACCTTCATAAATAATAATTTGCCTGATACCATTCCAATAAGATTCATTATAATTGCAAACTTCTCTTCCTAACGCTTTGATAGTGGCAGGATTATCAGTAGATAGTATTTTTTCAGCTATTTCATGATCATGAAAATATTTAGCTTTCATATACATCATGTATTGTTCCATAGAAGAAAAGGACATATCATGTATAGTAAACTGTGATATGTACCAATTGCTTAAATATCCATTTTCTTCATCTGGGTTATGAAAGAAAACAAAATCCATATTAGTATTCACCCACTTTCTTGACTGCTAATTCTAAATCTAAATCATGAAGACCAGGATATGCGTGAATAAGATAATTGACGGGAATCTTTTCTACGATTAAAGAACTAGGGGTATTATAAAACCATTGATAATAGGCATAAAACTCGCCAATCCAATCAGGAATAAATCCTGGGATAGTTTCACCATCTTTTATGTCAACATCTTCTGTAGTATAAAAATAATTCCACAATTCTTCAAAATCCATAGTCATAACATATGCTTTTGAATCGTCAATACTTTTTCTTGTTTTACTTTTCATATAAGTGACTATAAAATCTTCTGTACTTTTATTTGGATATGTTTGAGCAAAGTAGTCAAATAATCTTCCTTGATTTTCAACAACATCATCTACATAAGCTTCCGAATATGCATGCATTATTCATCACCTCTTATTAAGTCACTAAAAACATTGTTAAGTTTATTTTTATCAGAATTGATAAGTTCTTTCATTTTCATTCTTGCATTCACATCTCTTTGATTATATTTTTCATTATATTGATTATATTCAACGATTATAAGTTTATTTTCATTTTCTACAAGTTGCAAGTAGGCTTTTTGTGATTTGATACAATACTGGATACCTAATCCCCCTAATGATAGAAGATTTTCCAATAGATCAATATCTATTTCATCTCTTACAAAAGCTTTAGCAATATAAAAATATGAAGCGTTAGCCCTATAACCAACGATAACATCACAATGATTTGTTTCAATACCATATTTTTTAATAAATTTTTTTGATAGCAATGAATATCTTCTAGATTTATCGGTATCTCTATGTTTCATTAGTTCAGCCAACCATGATAATACATTTATATTTTGAAAATTGATAATATCTAATCCAGTAGTATCAAGTTCAAATGTATGAACCCAGCCATTATTGTCATTTGGCCTACATACAGCCCATTCTTTAGCTAATTCTAAATTATCAGTTAGGTAAAAAATCCTCTACCATAATCATGCTTATCTTCTCCATAGCCATAAGTAGGTTTAATCATTTTATGAGGACTTCCATGATATAAAATAATTTCCGTCATATGATCTGTTCCTTTCTTTTCAACTGAGTTAATAATAATAAAACTAAACTGAAAACTTATCTATGTGGAAAGTCATTTATGACAGCAATAACATAGCTCCATCTTGTTGTATAAATATGAGTGTTTTCTCATCTTTCTTGTTAATTACTTTGAATATTTCATGATGAGATTTATATTGATAAAATATCCCATTCTATAATAACAATTCATTCTTCTTATGGATAATTTTGCTATATGTTTTTATTGAGTACAAGAGTTAATTGTTAAGAAAAGCAATTTATTAAAAAAGCATGACAAATGTCATATTTGTTTCTATCATCTGTCATGATAAAAATGTGACAATAGACAGATGGAATGAAAGGGCTTAATTGATACAATAATGGTGTCAAAAAGAGGAGGGGAAAAAAGAAATGAAATACTTAGTCTTGGTAAGTCATGGACAATTTGCTGATGGATTAAAAGATGCACTTTCCATGTTAGCAGGAGAACGTGATGATGTTTTATCAGCTGGTTTAAAAAATGGAAAAAGTGCTGATGAATTCGCTGAAGAATTTTCACATGTTATTGAGGGTATTCATCAAGATGATGAAATCATTTTATTAGGTGATTTGATTGGTGGATCTCCACTGACAACAGCTATGAATGTAATCGCTGAAAAAGGATTAAGTGAACATTGTACAACAATAGGTGGAATGAATTTACCACTTGCTTTAACAACAGTATTGATGAAAGATACAATGGCACGTGATGACCTTGTTGTACAAGTTTTAAATGAAGCACAAAGTGCTTTAAAAGAATTTAAAGTTGTTAATGATGATGAAGATGATATTTAAAGGAGGAGAATAATATGTCAGTTTCATTTATTCGTATTGATGATCGTATGATTCATGGGCAAACATGTACACGTTGGGCTCGTGAATATCCATGTGATGGATTGATTGCTGTGAATGATAAAGCAGCTAAAAATGATGTGTTAAAAGCTGCTTATAAAGCTGCCAGTGGAAAGAAAACATTTGTCTGGACATTGGATGATTTTCAAAAAAAGGCACAAAAGGTTTTAGATAGTGATACAAGATATTTCTTGATTACTAAAAACCCAGTTGATATGTGTAAAATTTTAGTGGATCAAGGGTTCAAATGTGGTATTGATACAGTCATTGTTGGACCATGTAATGATCGAGAAGGGGCAGTCAAATTAGGAAATAACCAGTCTATTACACAAGAAGAAGCAGATGCTTTCGAGAAAATTGCTAAAGCTGGTTATAAAATCAAATTTGCCTTATTACCAGATGTTTCTATTGGAACATGGGATGATTTTAAAGGAAAATTTGGATATTAAAAAATAAAGGGGAGGTTTCATTATTATGGAAATTAGTTGGATTCAAGCTGCCTTACTTGGACTCTTTGCCTGTTTATCAAGTATGCCAGGTTTAGGTGGAACATCAATTGGTAACTACACCTTAGGTAGACCATTAATTGGTGGATTGGTATGTGGTATTATTTTAGGAGATATTTATTCAGGTATTTTAGTTGGGGTAGCGATGCAAGTCGTTTATATTGCTTTAGTTACACCTGGAGGAACTGTTTCAGCTGACGTTCGTGCTGTAAGTTACATTGGAATTCCACTAGCTATGATTGCATTAAAGAGCTATGGTTTAGATGCCGGAAGTGCAGATGGACAAGCTATGGCAACTTCATTTGGAACAATGGTTGGAACTTTAGGAACTGTTTTGTTTTATGGAACAGCAACAATCAATCTTGTATGGCAACATATAGGATGGCGTGCTGTAGAAAAAGGTGATTTCAATAAATTATATGTTGTCAATATGGGATTACCTTGGATTTCACATATTCTTTGTTCATTTATCCCAACTTTGATTATGTGTAAGATGGGAGCTCCAATGGTAGAATTAATTAAAAATTATTTACCAATGGATGGTATTGCAATGATGACATTATTTACTGTTGGATCATTACTTCCATGTGTTGGAATTGCGATTTTATTGAAACAGATTGCAACAAAAGCAGTTGACTTTATTCCATTCTTCTTTGGATTTACTCTAGCAGCAGCATTAGGTATTAACCTTGTATCTGCAACAGTGATTGCCGGAATGTTTGCTTTAATTAACTATCGTATTAAAATGTTAACAATCAATAAGCCAGCAGCTGCATCAGAAGCTGATGATGATGACGAGGAGGATATTTAAGATGGAAAAGAAATTAACAAAAAAGACTCTGACAAAGTCATTTCATAATTGGTATTATGGAAACTTAACATGTTTCTCTCAGGAACATATGCAAACTTTTGGATATTTATGTTCAATGCTTCCTATTGTTAATGAATTGTATGACAAACAGGAAAATAAAGCCAAAGCTATGCAAACTTATACAGCTTTCTTTAATACAGAACCACAAATTGGTTCAGTCATTGTTGGTATGACAGCTGGTTTGGAAGAAGCGCGTGCCAATGGTGATGATGTAGATGATGAAACAATTAATGGTTTACGTGCTGGGTTAATGGGACCTTTAGCCGGAATTGGAGATTCATTAGTTGTTGGTACAGTCATTCCTATTTTATTAGGCGTTGCATTAGGAATGTCTGATGGGGGATCACCTTTAGGAGCTATCTTCTATATCATTGTTTGGAACTTATTTGCTTACTTTGGAATGAAATTCTTATATTTCAAAGGATATGAATTAGGTGGGAAAGCCGTTGATTTCTTAGTTGGACCTCAAGGAGAAGCTTTAAGAGAATCAATTACAATGTTAGGTGGTATTGTTATTGGGGCTGTAGCAGCAACTTGGGTATCAGTTTCAACAAGTTTTACTTTGACAGCTGAAGGGGCCACAGAGCCATACTTGAATTTACAAAAAACTTTGGATAGTGTTTATCCAGGATTTTTAACGGCAGCATTTGTTATGCTTTGCTGGTATTTACTTGCTAAAAGAAAAATGTCACCAATCAAAGTTATGTTATTACTTGTTGTGATTGCATTTGTTGGTGTATTAGTTGGATTCTTTAATCCAGGTTTACAATATTAATCAAAGGAGACGATATCATGGATGCCAAACTGAAAAAAGCATATATAGCAGAAGTACAATATCAAACAAAAATGTTAAATCATTTAAAAAAATGGTTAAGAAATCTTATTATATTTTCTTCAATTTCTTTCGTTCTTGTTCTATTTGGT
Organism: Massilimicrobiota sp. An142; assembly: GCF_002160725.1. Taxonomy (NCBI): domain Bacteria; kingdom Bacillati; phylum Bacillota; class Erysipelotrichia; order Erysipelotrichales; family Erysipelotrichaceae; genus Massiliimicrobium; species Massilimicrobiota sp. An142. Next base: position 53,304 of record NZ_NFLD01000013.1, read on the forward strand.
TCATCCATTCATCCATTTATACAAGTTCTAGGAGTTATACTTTTGATTATCAGCATCCTCTCTTGTGTTCTTGTAGGACTTGGCTATAAAAACGGATATGATAACGTTCAAAAAATCATTAATCAGATCAAATAGTGGATTGTTATTAAACAATCCCTTTTTGTATAAAGGAGAAATATTATGTATCAGGTTATTTTTAGTGATGTTGATGGAACACTTTTAAATCAAAATCATCAAGTCACACCATTGACACAAAAAGCACTTCATCAATTGATGGAAAGAAATATTCCTTTTGTTGTGGTTTCAGCACGTAGTCCATCAGGTATTTTCCCTATACTTAAAGATTATCAATTGAAAGCATCAATTATTGCCTATAATGGAGCTTTGGTTATGGATCAGCAGCGACATATTTTAGCAGAAAAAGGTATGGTCACGACAACAGCATTACAAGTTTTAAAAGAACTGGAAACATTTGATGTCGCATGGTGTGTTTATTCTTTTGATCAATGGTTTGTTAAAAGTCGTCATGATGAGCGTATTTTAAGAGAAGAAAGTATAGTGAAAGCACAATCTTTAGAAGCCACTCTAGAAGACTTACAGACATTATCAACAGTTCATAAAATTCTTTGCATTTGTCATTCATCAGATATTTTCACCATCAAACAACATCTCCAACAAGCTTTTCCTCAATGTACGATTGTTCGATCTTCTGATATTCTGATTGAAATTGTAGATTTAGGAATTAATAAAGCCAAAGCAGTTCAAAAGCTTTGTCAATTATGGCATATACCATTAAAAAATGTTGTTGCATTTGGCGACCAGTATAATGATTTAGATATGTTGATGGAAGTTGGTTATGGTTGGGCAATGGGGAATGCTCCTGTAGATATTCAAAAGAAAGTCGGAAGAGTCACTCAGGATAATAATCATGATGGCATTTATCATGCTTTAAAAAGTTTAGATAAAAAGGAAGAACATGGGATGTAATACATTTCATGTTTTTTTGACGGGAAAAATAATAAAATAATTACATTGTAACTATTGACATTACAACAGAAGGGATATATAATGTAGTTGTAATAAGAAAGGTTACAACAAAACAAAGGAGGAAAACTTATGAAAATTGCAGTTGTTTGTGCCAACGGAAGAGTTGGAAGATTAGTTGTTAAAGAAGCGGTAGAAAGAGGACTGGATGTAACAGCCGTTGTTAGAGAAGATAATCAAAGTGTTGCCCCTCATGTGATTAAAAAAGATTTATATGATCTTACAAAAGAAGATTTAGCAAGTTTTGATGTTGTGGTAGATGCATTTGGCGCATGGGCTCCAGAAGAACTTCCAGGACATAGTACGTCATTAAAACATTTATGTGATATCTTATCAGGAACAGACATCAGATTATGTATTGTTGGTGGCGCAGGAAGTTTATATGTGAATAAAGAGCATACATTACAGGTTATGGATGGTGAAGATTTCCCTGCAGAATTCAAACCATTAGCTTCTGCACAAGGAAAAGCTTTAGATGAATTAAGAGAAAGACATGATGTGAAATGGACATTTATCAGTCCAGCAGGAGATTTCCAGGCTGAAGGAGAAAGAACAGGTCAATATATTTTAGGTGGAGAAGAATTGACATTGAATGAAAAAGGAGAAAGCATTATTTCATATGCTGACTATGCTATTGCAATGGTTGATGAAATCACAAAAGGAAATCATATCCAACAAAGAATCAGTGTCGTGAGAAAATAAGTCCGATCATTTCGGACTTTTTTCGTATCTTGTTTATCTTTTTTATGAGTGCTATAATTTGATTAATGGAAATAGAATTTTAAGAATATCCATATTGAGAGGAGGAAAGAAGATGTCAAATCAAAAACCTATTCCAGGAACAAATGGAAATCATTATGTACCTTATAATGAAAGAAGTGGAAAAGAATCTATCGTTTATTTTACAAGAGATCTTTCAGCAAAAGGATTATTAAAAGTTTATAATCGTATTCAGGAACATTTAAATGGAAAAGTTGCAGTGAAACTTCATACAGGAGAACAACATGGACCTAATATTATTCCTCGTCCATGGGTAGAAGAGTTAATCAAAACACAGTTACCAGATGCGACAATTGTGGAAACAAATACGTATTATGAAGGAGATCGTTATACAACAGATCAGCATCTTGAAACATTAAAAGTGAATGGATGGACATTCTGTCCAGTTGATATTATGGATGCTAATGGAACAGTCGATTTACCAGTGAAAGATGGAAAATGGTTTGACCACATGACAATGGGAAAGAACATTGTGAATTATGATTCTATGCTTGTTTTAACGCATTTTAAAGGACATACACAAGGTGGTTTTGGAGGATCCAATAAAAATATTGGTATTGGCTGTGCTGATGGACGTATTGGAAAAGCTATGATTCATACCACACCTGGTTCTGATGATATGTGGGATATTGCGAAAGAAGAATTTATGGAACGTATGACAGAATCAGCAAAAGCTGTTGTTGATCACTTTGGAGATCAGATTGTCTTTATCAATGTGATGCGTAATATGTCTGTTTCTTGCGACTGTGAAGGAACAGCTGCAGCACCAGTTGTGACACCAAATGTTGGTATCTTAGCTTCATTAGATATCCTTGCGATTGATCAGGCATCAGTAGATTTAATCTATGCCATGAAAGAAGAAGACCATCATGATTTGGTTGAAAGAATAGAAACACGTCATGGTTTACGTCAATTATCATATATGAAAGAATTACACATGGGAAATGACAGATATCTTCTTATTGATGTAGATCATGATGATCAACAAATCTCTTTAGAAGATGCTGTTAAAGATGTTGTTCCTTTTACAAAGTAATATAAGTTCAGGGAGTTTTTCCTTGAACTTTTTTTATGCACAGGCAATCAATGACAGAACATCATCAAAGGACATATTATTCATATCGTTGACATATCTTTCCATACGTTGAGCATAATCTTCTTCGCTCATATTATCCGGATTATCCAAGTGTATAGTCTTCTCTATGACAGGACTATATTTTCCTTCATCGGTTCCATATCCTAGATAGTCTGTATAATAGACAAAGTGCTGTTTATTGTCTTTATCTGTATGTAAATATAATGAAAGTCCTAGATTGATATTATTCTTTTCTACCATAATAGAATTAATAAGTTTAACTGACAATATTTTCCCTCCGCCAACAACAAAAGGAGTCTATGAGACTCCTGTGGCAAGGAATAGTATATCACATTAAATGCTTGTTGTATGAAATTTATCAAAAAAATTGTTCATAAAACTTTCATATTTTTTCCATCTATTATCCACATTTTTATAATAATATGAATTTATAAAGTGGAAAGGAGAAAAACAATGAAGAAAGTATTTACGATGATTTTATCAGGTATCATGGTGTTTTCAATAACAATCGGAAACGTTATGGCTTCAAATGAAAATCCTGCCATACAGTATACAGAAAACACCATAAATAATCCATATTTAGAATTGAATGAGATTATTCCTGTAATCAATGAAAAAAGTATTGAATTGAAGGGAACGACGAATCCGTTATATTGGGAGTTTAAGAATTTTGATAATGCTATAGCTATCATGAAATCCTATAATCAGGATAAAATCGACTTATCAGAATTAACGATTCATAATTGTGAAAAATATGCAGAGGAATTCGAAAAGTTATATACAATAGATGAAGTGGCTCAAGATAAACAGCTTAAGATTTTAAGTCAATTTTTTACAGTCTGTAGAAATCATATTATGAACAAAGAAATATTAAGTCTATATAATCAAAAAGATTATCAATTTGATGAATTAGTGATATTGTTACCATACACGAGTCCAGTCATTGAAAAGGTTATAAATTCAAATGCAACTTTAAGAATGGCTCCAAGAAGTATAAGTGCAAGAGATAGAAGAATCATGCAGCAAAATAGATACGCAAGGGTATATGGCGATAAACCAAATACAAAAAAGTATAAGTATTATCAAGGAGATAATAGGGGAGATTGTACAAACTTTGTTTCACAGATTTTAGTTGCTGGAGGAATAAAGACAAATAACACATGGAAACCTTATACAAGAACCTGGATAAATGCACATGCTTTTGTTTTATACTGGTATATGAAAACAGGAGCTAAAAACGGATATTCTAACTTTGCTTCAATATCTAAGACTCTTAAAGCAGGAGATATTATAGGAGCTGATTGGGGTGGAGATGGCCATTATGACCATTGTGCATATGTTGTTGCTGACGGACCTAAAACATCAGCCGGATATTATGATGTGACGATTGCACAACATACTCCAAATTATGTTGCAAAAGCTTCTCAGAAAGGTTGGAAGGATTTAAAGAAAGGATTATATGTAAGATTAAGAATATAGTATGAAAAATAAAACAAAAGGAATCATATTAGGACTGATTGTTGCTATATCACTTGTTGCTATGTTTTTGAATCAACCCATCAAAACAAAAAAAGAAATTCGTTATAACGAAACACATAAAGAAGAAGATGTCCATATGATTATGGACGACGCCATCAAAAGTTATAAGAACGATAATTCAAAAGTCTATAGCGTGTATTATGACGAGAATAAAAGCAAAAAAATGGAAGCTGAGTATGTCAAAAAAGGCAGTTATCGAGAAGTGATAATCGTCTATGTGGAATTTAAGACTTCGTTTTTCAATGCTCCTGAGCAATTAGGCAATAATCACTATTATTTTGATTATATGTATATAGCCGGAAAGACTGCAGAGGCGACTTGGGAATGGATTGATGGAGGATATGTTTAATAGTTTCAAAAAATCAATTGGTAGTTATTTCTAACTACCTTTTTTATATTATAGGAATTTGGTTTCGTTTGGTTGATAAATGCTTAAAGCAAATATTAACAATGAGCAAATAAAAAGTAATGCACCAGCATTACTCTATTTTTCTGCATGCAAAAACGTAACCAGATATATCATTTCTTGACCTGGTGCATTGTTCCTTTTCCACATTTCATGCAAATGCATGACAGTTCATCATCTCCATCAGCTTCCGCTATTTCACTTAATATGTATCCGTCAAGTTCCATTTCACATCCGCATCTGTCACATTTCATAAGTACCTTATCTGATTCATATGTGTCATCATGGAGAAGCATTTCATCAACTTC